>CAMUZD010000255.1 GCA_947165115.1 uncultured Clostridia bacterium | reverse complement strand
CTCGGCGCGGAACATCTGACGGAATGCGAGACGGCCGATGCGGCCGAAACCGTTAATTGCTACTTTTACTGACATAAATAATTCCTCCATATATGAATTCTTTGTTTGCCAAAATAATTTTATCACTTTTAACCAAATTTGCAACTGTTTTTTTGTTTAATATTAAAATTCGTAATTTTTAACAAAAAAATCGGCATATCACTATAAAAGGGTGTGATAGTGCCGAATAAGCATAATTCTATTTATGGTATTTTCCGCCGCCGCCGATCATAAATTGCCTGTAAATTTGTTCTAGAAGCATAACTCTCGCAAGTTGATGCGGAAAGGTCATTTTACTCATAGAAAGCCTGAAATCAGCTCTGCTTTTGACCTCATCTGATAGGCCGTAAGATCCTCCGATTATAAAATCTATCTTTCCGCTTTTGTTCACGGAAATATCGTTGATTTTTTCTGACAGATCTTCGCTGGACATCTGCTTTCCTTCAATACACATGGCGATAACATACTCATTTGAGGTTTTTTCGAGTATTCTTTTTCCTTCATCGCGGAGCGCCGATTCGATCTCGGCAGAGGAAGGATTGTCGCTTAATTTGCATGGTGAAAGCTCTGTTACTGTGATTTTACAGAATGTTCCTAGCCTTTTGATGTATTCTGCACATGCGTCTCTGAGATACTGCTCTTTGAGTTTACCTATGCAGATCAGATTGATATTTATCATATTAACCTCAGAATTTGATTGGTTCGTTATAATCTCCGGCAACAGTAAGGGTGAAATCCCTGTCGATTTCAAAACCTTTTTCGGTTAAAGCGCATTTTGTTGTCTCATAAGCCAGAGAGGGAATATTATTTTCTTTACTGAGATGACCGAGAACAAGTCGAGTTGTTCCGGAATTTATTAGCTCGCAGGCGAATTCGGAGCAGCTGTCATTTGAAAGATGGCCGACATCCGAAAGAATTCTTTGCTTTAACGGGAATGGATAAGATCCCATTTTCAGCATGTTTATATCATGATTGGATTCAAGAAGGATGAGATCGCAACCGGACAGCGCATTTCTTTCTTCATCGGTTACTATGCCTGTATCCGTTGCTACTGCTATTCTTTTACCGTCGGCGGTATTTACCGTAAAACCCGTCGGCTCATTAGCGTCGTGTGAAATAGCGAAAGGTCTTATAAACATTTCGCAGCATTCAGTCCCGCATTCGGGAATAATATAAGCATCAACAGGCGATTTGAAAACTCCGCTTTTATCCATTCCGATCAATGTGCCCTCTGAAGCAAATACGGGTATATGATAACGGGATGCGAAGACGCGGACACCGTTAATATGATCTGAGTGCTCATGAGTAATGAAAATACCTTTAATCATTTCCGGGGCATAATCAAACATTCTCAACGCTTCTTCAGTTTTCTTTGCGCTGACGCCGACGTCAATCAATATTCCGCCCGATGAGCCGCCTATATATGTGCAGTTTCCGCTGCTCGATGAAAACAAAGAACAAAATTCCGCCATAATTATTCCTTTATCAAAGGAAGCCGCCCCGCCGGAGCAGCTTCCGATTATTATAATTAACCAGCATCGTTGATATCGAGAGGATCAACACAGTAAACCATGCGAATATCTCCGCCGATATTACTTATCTTTTCAACAACGTTTTCATATCCTCTGCGGATATGGCTTATTTCTTCGATTTCCGTCCTGCCCTGAGCGGCAAGGCCGGCGATTATCATTGCGGCACCGGCTCTCAGATCATCAGCTCTTACAGGAGCACCTTTAAGAGCTTCAACACCGTGAATCATAGCAATCTGACCGTCGACATTGATCTTGGCGCCCATTCTTATTAACTGCTCGGTGTAACGGAAGCGGTTGCTCCAAATACTTTCTGATATAAGACTCGTTCCGTCGGCGAGAGCGAGCAGGACCGCGATCTGCGGCTGCATATCGGTCGGAAAGCCCGGATGAGGCATTGTCTTGATGTTGCACTTGCCAGGCCTTGTATCCATAGAAACGCGGATAGCTTCATCGTATTCTTCAACGGTTGCTCCGCATTCTACAAGCTTCGTTGAAATGGATTCAAGGTGCTTGGGAATTACATTCTTGATAAGCAGATTTCCCTTTGTGGCCGCAGCGGCTACCATAAAAGTTCCGGCTTCAATCTGATCGGGAATAATTGAATAAGTGCAGCCGTGGAGATTCTCTACGCCTCGAATTTTAATAACGTCAGTTCCTGCACCTCTGATATCAGCACCCATAGAATTAAGAAAGTTTGCAAGGTCAACAATATGGGGCTCTTTGGCGGCATTTTCAATTACTGTCATGCCTTCTGCTTTGACAGCGGCAAGCATGATATTGACGGTCGCTCCGACAGAAACGATATCAAGATAAACAGGAGCGCCGAAAAGTTTTTCTGATGAGGCTTCAACTATGGCGTTATCCTCAACGGAAACCTTGGCGCCCAAAGCCTCAAAGCCTTTGATATGCTGGTCTATCGGTCTCGGACCGAGATAGCATCCGCCCGGCATTGCAACACGCGCTCTTCCGAATCTTCCGAGTAGGGCGCCTATGAAATAGTAAGAAGCGCGCAGGTGTTTGGTCATATCGTGAGAAATAACATACGAGCTTACCTTGCGCGAATCTATTTCTATTGAACTTTTGTCGATATATCTGACGTCTGCCCCTATGTGCCTGAGCGTTGCTATCATATATCTTACATCGCTTATAGACAAGGGAAGATTCTCTATAACACATATATCCTGGCTGAGAATGGCTGCCGGGATTATTGCCAGAGCGGCATTCTTCGCGCCGCTCACAGAGACTTCACCGTAAAGGGGAGTTCCGCCGTTAATTACATATTTTTCCAAAGGTTTGTCCCTCTTTGCAGGTAATTAAATGGCATAAATTCCTTTATATTGAGAAAATTATATCACAATATAATTTATTTTCAATTATAATTTCAAACTTGTAACTTATTTGTAATGTTATTTTGCACAAAAGCTTATTTGTAATCATTTACAAAAACCATCTAAGGGCCCTTTCAGAGCTTGCTTTACTGTATATTTCGCATAAACTGACAGACGCCTTTTTGACATATTCATCAATTGTGAAATTGTAATATTTATCAGCCACGCCTCGCTCTTTATGTAAATTATTTGTTAAATTTTCTGTAAAATACGGTAAATTTTACCCTTAAATTGAAGGTTTTGTCAAAAAAATATCAGTTTTCTATTGCAAAAAGCCGATTAATTGTGTATTATTGTTAAAACCGATATATGCAATTTGACTAATGAATATATCGAAATTGAAAATCAGATAGGGGTATTCTATGTCTAACAGAATTTTCCAGGGGCTTGTTCATCAGATGCGCGATGCCGTCGGCAGGACTCTCGGCGTTATAGACGAGACCGGCACAATAATAGCATGCAGCGATCTGAGCAAGCAGGGAGAGGTTTTCCCTTCAGCTGTAGATGTTTTTGCTGATAA
>CAMUZD010000254.1 GCA_947165115.1 uncultured Clostridia bacterium | reverse complement strand
ATCGGCAGGCTCTGCATCTTCTCAAACATGGCTCCGCGCATTTTGTAGAGGAAGCCCTGAGTGAGATAGGCGCCTATCTGCGTAAACGCGAGAGAGGAAATAATCGCGAGCAGATACATGCCGACAAGAAGCAGAATTCTCGGCAGGATTTCCGCCTTGGCGCCGACCCAGTCGCGCGTGACATACCATTTCTCAATCAATGCGACCACATTCTGGGTGAAGAGCGCGGGCATTGCCGCTGTCACGGCAGAGAAAATGATACAGAAAATGACAATCGGAACGAGCTTCGGATAGAAGCTTATGAGTGATTTGATAATTCTCTTGAGAATTCCCAGATCAAGCTTCGGCTTGCCCATCGGGGCGCCTCCCGCTTTTGAAGGAGCGGCTTTCGGAGGAATCTTACTGCTCATCGAAGTCACCTCCGTTCGTCTGCTCTTCATAGACCTCGCGATAAATCTCGCTCTTTTCGAGCAGTTCATCGTGAGTTCCGTAATCGGTGATTCTGCCGTTATCCATAACTATTATCATATCCGCATCCTTGACCGATGCGATGCGCTGGGCGATGATAATCTTTGTGGTTTCGGGTATATAGCTTCTGAATCCTTCGCGGATGAGCGAATCCGTCTTGGTATCGACTGCGCTGGTCGAGTCGTCGAGAATAAGCACTTTCGGATTCTTGAGAAGCGCTCTGGCTATGCAGAGACGCTGCTTCTGACCGCCGGATACATTTGTTCCGCCCTGCTCGATATAGGTATCGTAGCCGTCGGGGAACGAGGTGATGAATTCATCCGCCTGAGCGAGTCTGCTCACCTCTTTAATCTGCTCATCGGTCGCTTCGGGATTGCCCCAGCGCAGATTCTCGGTAATCGTGCCCGAGAAAATCTGATTCTTCTGAAGCACCATCGCAACGCTGTCGCGTAGGGTTTCGAGATCGTAGTTTCTGACATCGAGACCTCCGACCTTAAGCTCGCCCGAGGAAACATCATAGAGACGGGGAATAAGCTGGACGAGAGTCGATTTGCCCGAGCCCGTGCCGCCGATTATGCCGACTGTTTTGCCGGAGTCTATATGAATGCTGATATTGCTGAGCGAGTAGGCTTCGGCATCCTTTGAGTATCTGAATGAAACGCCGCTGAAATCTATCGAGCCGTCCGCAACTTCTGTGACTGGATTTTCGGGATTTACGAGGGTTGAATCCTCTTTGAGAACCTCCCCGATTCTTCTGACGGATTCCGCGCTGATGGTAACCATAACGAAAATGACCGAGAACATCATCAGCGACATGAGAGTCTGCATACCGTAGGTCAGCATTGCCGAAATCTGGCCGACCTTAATAGTCTCGCCGCCGTTCTGAACTATGAGCTTCGCGCCGACGAAGAGGATGAATACCATATTGAAATTCATGCAGATCTGCATGAGGGGCGCGTTGAGAGCGACCACTCTCTCGGCGAATGTGAAATCCTTACGGATGCCGTCAGCCTCTTTGTTGAATTTCTCAATTTCGTAATTCTCTCTCGCGAATCCCTTGACTACTCTCATTCCGCGGACATTCTCCTCAATCGATTCATTGAGAAGGTCGTATCTCTTGAAAACGCGCTTGAACGCGGGGAATACGGTCTTGCCTATCATGGCGAGGCCGATGACGAGCACGGGGATGATGACGACAAAGAAGAGCGAAAGCTTGCCGCCGAGACGGTATGCCATAATGATTGAGAAAACCATCATCATGGGCGAGCGGACAACGGTGCGGATTATCATCATATACGCCATCTGAACGTTGGTGACGTCGGTGGTAAGACGCGTTATCAGCGATGAGGTCGAGAATTTATCGATATTCTCAAATGAGAAGGTCTGCACTCTCGCATACATATCGTGCCTGAGGTTCTTCGCGAGGCCTGCGGATGCCTTCGAGCAGGCGTAGCCGCCCAGACCGCCGCAGATAAGCGAAACCGCAGCCATCGCGACGAGCTTTATACCCGTGTTGATAACTCCGCTCATGGCCTCGGGAGTCGCCGTGCCGGCGAGCCCCTCAAAACTCTCTATCGTATTCACGAGATTTGCCGTTATCGTGGGTATCTGCGTCTCGATAAACGCCTCAACAACCATCAGCAGAAGCGTCAGGATCGAGGGCCATTTATATTCGCGCAGGCACCCGAATATTTTTCTCATAACCGGCATTTCTCCTTTCCCTCTGATTTATTATCTGAAAAAGTTGAATTACAGTTTTGACGCGAGTTCTTTGATATACTCTCTGAACTGCGCTCCGATTTCGGGATGGTCGAGGGCGACCTCGCAGTTTGCCTTCATCATGCCGAGCTTGTTGCCCATATCGTAGCGCCTGCCGTCGAAATCGTAAGCGAAAAGGTTGCCGGCCCTGCCGAGCTCGGTCAGGGTATCGGTGAAGAGGAATTCCTTCCCCTCGGGTGTTTCTGCAACTCCGCGCTCAATCATATCCATAGCTCCGGGAGGCAGGATGACTCTGCCGAGAATCGCATAGGGAGACATAATCTGCTCGGGTTTGGGCTTTTCGATTATGTCATAGCAGTTCATCAGGCGCTCCTCGCCCTCAACGGGTGTAACATTGAGCGTGCAATACATCGGAATAAGCTCCTCGGGAACCGCTTTGACGCCGACAATACCCTTACCATATTTTTCATATAGTTTACACATCTGACCGATTACGGGATTCTCATCATTGATTATTACATCGTCGCCGTAGAGAATCGCGCAGGGCTCGTTACCGATAAAAGATTTGCCCGCGAGAATCGCGTGGCCGAGGCCCTTCGTCTCCTTCTGGCGGATGAAATAAATATTTGCGAGGGAGGAACACTTTTTCACGCTCTCATAGAGCGATGCCTTCGCGGGATTTGCGGCGAGCTGTGTCTCAAGCTCGAAGGAATGATCAAAATGATCCTCGATGGCGACCTTGCCTCTGTTTGTGATGATAAGAATATCCTCGATACCCGCTCTTGCCGCTTCTTCAACGATATACTGGATAGCGGGTTTGTCGACTATATTCAGCATTTCCTTCGGAACGGACTTTGAGGCGGGCAGGACTCTCGTGCCGAGACCTGCGGCGGGAATAATCGCTTTTTTGATTTTCATAATGAACCTCCTCTATCGGTTGGTTATGAATTCCGCGATATAGAGAATCACGGTCGCGGCGATGCGGTAGGTAAAGAATCCGCAGAACGCGCTGAGAATCGAAGTGCCTCCGCGCCTGATTGAGAGAATGCGCCGCATATTTTCCTCGGGCACCTCGGATTTGACGAAATCGAGGTCGTCCGTAATCTTTTTATAGTAGATTTTATCCGCGATGAACGCACTGATGAGATTCACTGCGAGAGTCAGACCGAGTCCGATGCCGAGCGGGCGTCTCGTCTGCTTCACAATCTCGTCGGTTATCGTGTTGAGCTCCTCGGCCGTCGCCGTCTGATTCTGAAGCGCCTCGGAATAGGGCTTCATTATCGTATTCATCTTATCCGCCGCAGAAGTGAAAAAG
>CAMUZD010000253.1 GCA_947165115.1 uncultured Clostridia bacterium | reverse complement strand
GTGTAGGCGGTGTCAAGATAGTTTACGCCGCCGTCGATTGCTCTGCGTATAAGCGAAATTGCCTTTTGCTCATCAATTATGCTGTCTCCGGATGCCGCTCCGTTGAATCGCATGCAGCCCAGGCCGAATGCCGAGGGTTTCAATCCGAGTTTTTCCATTGTGCGGTATTTCATATTTATTTACTCCTGTATTTTTTATTACTCAATCCCAATTGTATTTTACTTTTTCTCCGTCGATTTCCCATTCAGATGGAATAAGATTCTCATATATGTCAACGGGTTTTATAGCATGCTGCTTTTGAATTTCACGGTAAGCCTCACTGATATCGGCTTTTTGTTCTTCTGTTGCTCTTCCGCAGGAGATAAACAGTGCTGTATCGCTCTTTGAAAGCAGATCAAGCCATTGCCTGTTCTTTTCCCAGGGAATGTTATCTTCTAGTATTCCCACGCAGTCGGCATCAACGACATAAAACGCGTTATTCTGCGCAAGGCGGAAGGCGAGGGTATTGACACCCATTTTTCTGGTGCGCTCCCATTCTCTGCCGCTTGTGTCATCACCGGTACGGTTGATATGAACAAGCCCCGCGCAGAGGTGCGAAACGGTATTGCATCCGATTATCAGCATATCACCGCAGGCTTCTCTGATAAGATGATAAAAGTCCAGCACGATTTCTGCGTTTGTTTTTGTTTCATCGGCGAAATGCCAGCCTTCGAAGTTCGTGATTGTATCTCCGAGATCTTTGCCGTAGTTTCCGAATAAATCAACTGTTGAAAAATCGTGCTTGAGCAGTTCGTAGTCCCAGGTTTTTATTCTTTTAATATCACTTCTGATGAGCTCTTTTACATTCTCATTTGTGGGGTCGAGATATTTCCTTTCGCCGTTGCGCAGAATTTTCATATCATCGGAGATTTCTTCCGATGCGTTATCAAGAAGCCGTATCCATATACCGGGTCTGACGCCGAGAGATTTAATATCTTCGGCCAGAGATTTCATATCTCTGAATTTTTCATTAGGAACGTACGGACCCTGACAGGAATTGACCTGCCAGCCGTCGTCAACGACCATAAACGGCTTATTTTCAATGCCCGCGGCAAGTTTTGCCTGCAGAGCTGCATCGCGTATAATCTCATCGTAACTGCTTTTTCCGTATGCATAATACCAGTTGTTTCCGCCGTAAATCTTCTCTTGCGGAAGAAGGGGAGTATTGCAGAGAGCTTTACAGAATTCGCCGAGGCTATCAAATGGAGATGTATCATAATGCCTGTAAATAAAAGTACACAGTTCAATCTTCCTGCCTCCGAGTTGAACACCGGCTCTGCCGTTTCTGCAGTCGATTTTTGCCGTGATTCCGCTTCTGTCATAAAAGAAACATACGAACGAGTTGGGCTGGGTTTTCACTCCGAAGCAGTCGGTTTCGGCTTTGTCAGTCGCCGCAAAATACCAGGGCAAAGGCCTGCTTTTATCTGATAATTTCTCAAAACACAGATCTCCGTAGCTGCGTTCCCAGGCGTCGCCTAGAATATATATATCACCCTCAGTTGAGAAATCCCATCTGATTTCGATGAACTGCGGCCTGTCATTGAGAGCCGTCAGATAAACGGTCATTGAATCGGCTTTAACATCAAAATCAACCTGCGTATCAACTGCCTTTTCATCGCAGATAACGTTGTAATTGAATGTATCAATCGAAAAGTTTTTCATACTGATTACCCCTTTCGGTAATGATTATCATTATTTATATACCGAACTGCACTGCCGGTCAGAGGCAGTGCAGAACATGGCGCAGACGCAGCCGGCCGCTTAATGATTATTGATTACATATTGGTCATAAGTCCGAGAAAATCGGGCAGGCCGAGAGGCCCGAAAACGTTCATAATAATACCGTAGGCTATAAGGAACGGATATGCGAGGGGCATGCCTAAAATCATAAATATTTTCCACATAATCATTTTCCTTTCTCTTTATATCTCGGTTTATATTCCGGTCAGCTTTATTTTATCACATATAATGACGAGTTTCAATATTTACAAATATATAATTTTATGATATAAGTATATAGGAAGGTGATATATTTGAAAAGACAAAGCGGAATACTTATGCATATCTCTTCGCTTTACGGCGATTATTCAATAGGAAGCTTCGGCAAAAACGCGCTTGATTTTATCGATTTCATCAAGGACAAGGGCTTTTCGGTCTGGCAGGTTCTGCCCTTTACGGTGACCGATTCGTTCAATTCCCCTTACAAATCCGTTTCCGCTTTCGGCGGCAACCCTTATTTTGTAGATCTCGAAAAGCTCAGCGAAGACGGATTGCTTACAAAGGCGGAGCTGGAATCTGCAAAGCAGAATTCTCCCTGGGCCTGCGAATTTGAGCGTCTTTACAAAGAGCGTCTGCCCCTGCTGATGAAAGCGTATAAAAGGTTCAAAAATGACAAAGCGGTCGATTCTTTTATGAAGGAACACCCGCATATTGACTCATTCTGCCGTTTCATGACTCTCAGGGAGCAGAATAATCTCAAGCCCTGGCAGGAATGGAAGATAAACGAAATTACCGATACCGATACCCTCGGCATGTGGAGATTCATTCAGTATGAGTTCTTCACCCAATGGGCCGAAGTCAAGGAATACGCAAATAAAAAAGGCGTGAAGATAATCGGCGATATTCCCATCTATGTCAGCGATGACAGCTGCGATGTCTGGGAAAACAGAAAGCTTTTCAAGGTGAATTCAAAGGGCTATCCCGAGCAGGTTGCGGGAGTTCCGCCCGATTACTTCGCCGCCGACGGCCAGCTCTGGGGCAATCCTCTCTATGACTGGGCCGCCATGAAAAAAGAAGGTTTCGGATGGTGGCGCGAGAGAATGAAGCACACCCTCGAGATGTTTGACGGCGTCAGGATTGACCATTTCAGAGCCGTTGAATCCTACTGGGCAGTTGACGCGAAGGAAAAGACCGCAAGAAACGGCAAATGGCTCAAAGGGCCGGGCATGGATTTCGTCAATGCGATAAAAGAGGGCAATGAGGATAAAATAATTATTGCCGAGGATCTCGGAGATATAACCGATGAAGTCCGCGCACTTGTCAATGAAAGCGGATTCCCCGGCATGAGAATTCTGCAGTTTGCTTTTCTCGATGATTCCGACAGCATTCATCAGCCGCATAATTATATCAAAAATTCGATAGCCTATACCGGAACTCACGATAACAACACGATATTCGGCTATCTCTGGGAATGCAGCGACGCTGAGAGACAGCGCCTGCTCGAATACTGCAATTTCACTGGCGACGACTGGGGAAAGGCTTCTCCATGGCTCATCAGAAGCGTATTCGCAAGCGTCAGCGACCTTGCAATAATTCCGGTCCAGGATTTCCTTATGTATGGCTCAGATACGAGAATCAACAAGCCCGGCGTTGCCGACGGCAACTGGAGCTACAGAGTCACCAAAGATCAGCTAGTCAATGCAGACGGCGAATTCTTCAAAAAACTCAACAGAACTTATAAGAGAT
>CAMUZD010000252.1 GCA_947165115.1 uncultured Clostridia bacterium | reverse complement strand
GATGATAACGGCATATTGATTCTTAAGCGAAGTCAGCTCCACGAGCCCCTGATAGATGCAGGCGCCCGCGAGAGCGGCTATGGCATAAACGCGCTTTTTGAGGATTCCGGGCACTACGCCCGCCATGATATCCCTGAGCACTCCCCCGCCGACGGCGGTGAGAACGCCGACGAATATCGAAAGGAAGGAATTCTCCGCGAATCCGCAGGCGTGGGCGGCGTTGATTCCCGCAATCGTAAAGGCGGCGAGGCCGATTGAATCGAATATATTGATTATCTGAGCCCATGGCTCAAAATTCTCTTTGATTTTTTTGCCGACAAAGTAGGCAATTATGAAAGCGAGAAGAGAGGTAATGA
This sequence comes from uncultured Clostridia bacterium, assembly GCA_947165115.1. Lineage (GTDB taxonomy): Bacteria > Bacillota > Clostridia > Oscillospirales > Acutalibacteraceae > CAG-177. The sequence continues at coordinate 3,158 of CAMUZD010000252.1, read as the reverse complement.
TTGCAATAATCGAAAACACGGGAACGCGGAAGGCGGCAGGCGGAAGATAGCCGAGGATGATATCCCTGAGAATTCCGCCGCCGACGGCAGTCGCAAGGCCGAGCACCACGGCACCCAGCACATCGCAATTGCTGTCATAAGCGGTGATTACGCCCGTGACCGCGAAGGCGACAGTGCCGATTATTTCGAGAGCAAAATAAAGATTTTCAATGTTCATTTTTTTCGCTTTTTATCTCCCTGAGCTTCGAGAAAAATTCGCTTAAAAGGGAAGAGCACTCATCCGCCATAAAGCCGGAAACCACCTCCGGGCGGTGATTATAGGGCAGGTCGAAAAGATTGACAACCGAGCCGCAGGAGCCTGCCTTTGAATCAGATGCGCCGTAAACGAGGCGCCTTATGCGTGAATTGATAATCGCGCCGGCGCACATCGGGCAGGGCTCGAGCGTTACGAACATCTCGCATTCCCAGAGGCGCCAGCCTCCGAGAGCCTTGCAGGCGAGGTCAATAGCCTCTATCTCGGCATGGGCGAGGGCGTTTTTGCCGTTTTCGCGCCTGTTTCTGCCGGCGGAGACGAATTCGCCGTTTCTCGTAATCACTGCGCCGACAGGCACTTCGAGCTCATCCGCGGAGAGCTTTGCCTGCTCAAGGGCGAGCAGCATACATTCCCTGTCTGTCATTTTTTCTTTACGTTCCAGATATTCTCGGCGTATTCTCTGATGGATCTGTCGGCGCTGAAAATACCCGCGCCCGCAACGTTCATAAGCGACATGCGGTTCCAGCGCTCCTTATCGAGCCAGGCGGCCTCGATATCTCTCTGAGCCTGCCTGTAATCTGCGTAATCCGCGAGCACCATATAGGGATCGGAAAGAATCATCGAATCGGAGATTTCGCGGAAATACTTGCCGAGAATGCCCTTGTTGATGAAATCAACCATATCGTGGATTTCGGGATTGTTGTTATAGTAAACGGTCGGGTTGTAGCCCTGCTTCTTGAGCTCGTTGACCTCGGGAGTCGACATGCCGAAGATGAAGATATTATCCATACCTACAGCATCGTAAATCTCGATATTCGCGCCGTCCATGGTGCCGAGGGTGACAGCGCCGTTGATCATGAGCTTCATGTTGCCCGTGCCGCTCGCTTCGGTGCCGGCGAGCGAAATCTGCTCGCTTATCTCGGCGGCGGGCATAAGGGCTTCGGCCTTCGTGACGCAGTAATCCTCAACAAATACAACCTTCATCTTATCGTTGACTTCGGGATCGTTGTTGATGAGTTTCGCGAGGTAGCTGATGAATTCGATTATTTTCTTTGCCATGAAGTAGCCGGCGGCCGCCTTGGCTCCGAAAATATAGGTGTGGGGAACGTAATTACCGTTGGGATTATTCTTGATTTCAAGGTATTTCGCGAGGATATTCAGCGCGTTGAGTTCCTGGCGCTTGTATTCGTGCAGGCGCTTGACCTGAACATCAAAAATAGAATCCGGGTCAAGAGAAACGTCCGTCGATTTTTTGATAATCCGCGCAAAATCCTCTTTATTGGCGCGCTTGATATCGCCGAGCTTCGCAAGCACAGCGGGGTCATATGCAAATTCGCGCAGATTCTCAAGTTCGGACGCATCGTGGATGAACTTCTTGCCGATAAGCTCGGAAATCTGAGCCGTCAGGCGCGGATTCGCCTGGCAGAGCCATCTGCGGTATGCGATGCCGTTTGTGACATTGGTGAATTTGCCGGGCTCAAGGGTATAGAAATCATTGAATACCGTATCCTTGAGAATCTGGCTGTGGAGGGCGGAAACGCCGTTTACCTTGTGGCAGACGGCAACATCGAGATTCGCCATGCGAACTGCGCCGTTTGAGATGATCGCCATTCTTTCGACTCTGCCGGCGTCTCCCGTGATATCCCAGATTTTCTTTCTGAATCTGTTGTCTATTTCCTGAACTATCTGATAGATTCTCGGAAGCAGGCGGCTGAAGAGATCGACTCCCCAGCATTCGAGAGCTTCTGCCATGACCGTATGATTGGTGTAGGCGCAGACCTTGCGGACAACTTCAAATGCGTCATCCCAGCCGTATCCGCATTCATCAAGCAGCACGCGCATGAGCTCGGGAATTGCGAGCGAGGGATGGGTATCGTTGATATGAATCGCGTTCTTTTCCGCGAAATTATCGAGCGAGCCGTAGTTGCGGAGATGCCAGGATACTATATCCTGAATTGACGCGGAGACGAGGAAATACTGCTGGCGGAGTCTGAGGCTCTTGCCCTCCTGATGATTGTCGGCAGGATAGAGAATCTTGCTGATAACCTCAGCCATCGCCTTCTGCTCGACGGCGCGCAGATAATTGCCCTCGTTGAACGAGGCCATATCGATTTCATCGGCCTTGGCGCTCCACAGACGAAGGACTGCGACGCCCTCGCCGTCTTTGGAGGGAACCATCATATCGTAGGGAACTGCCTTGACGCACTTTGCGTCTTCAATATAGACATCGTGAAGGCCGTCGTGCCACGAATCGGAAACCCTGCCCTCAAATTTTACTTCAACGGTCTTTTCCTCTCTCGGAACAAGCCAGACATCCCCGCCCGGGAGCCAGAAATCCGGCATTTCGGTCTGCCAGCCGTCAACAAGCTTCTGACGGAAGATACCGTATTCATAAAGAATAGAATAACCGATACCGTGATATCCCTCGTTTGCAAGCGCATCGAGATAACAGGCGGCAAGTCTGCCGAGGCCGCCGTTGCCGAGGCCTGCGTCGGGCTCGAGATCATAGAGTTTTTCCAGCGATACATCAAACTTCTTGAGAGTCTTTTCGGCTGTTTCGGTGAGGCTGAGATTATAGAGCGTATTCTTAAGGCTTCTGCCCATAAGAAATTCCATACTCATATAATAAACGCGCTTGTCGTGATTCTTCTTGCCCTTGGCGTCGAATTTACGGCGGATTTCTCTCGCCATATCCCTTGAAATACCTGCGATAACCTCATAAAACTGCTCATCGGTCGCCTGAGCGGGGGTGATACCGTAGAGGTGTGACAAACGCGTCGTAATCATTTCTTCGAGTTCTTTGACCGTGATTTTTTTGCTCATAAATTTCTCCTGGTTAAAAATTGTATCCGTAAAAATACATTTTATTATAGGATTTTAGCTTGGGATTATCAAATCAGGACTG
>CAMUZD010000251.1 GCA_947165115.1 uncultured Clostridia bacterium | reverse complement strand
AACTTGTGATTCTTCAGATTTGTGTCGGGAATCTTCGCGCCGTAATAGAGATGAGTCAGATAATTCTGCTCGTAAATCTCGATTACATAGCTTGAAGTTGCGGTGTCGAGCTTGAAAATTTTTCTTTCGGAATCAAATGAAATTGGCATTATTCTGCCTCCTCGAGGATTTTTTTGAGTATTGATTCGTCTGCGGGGCAAAAGTCATATAGAGGAATTTCAGCCGGGGTTATGAAGAGAATATCGTCGTGCTCAAGCATCTGTGGCTCTGCGTCATCCTTTATTGAAGCGTTGAAAACAGTGAGGTGAATCGAAATATCTGGATAAATGTGGTCAACCTCGGCAAATATATCGCCGACCTCGATTTCTACTCCGATTTCCTCCCTGCATTCGCGGATAAGCGCCTCTTGCGGCGTTTCGCCGCTCTCCGCCTTGCCGCCGACAAACTCCCATTTAAGCCCTCTTGCCTTATGAGCGGGGCGCCGGCATATCATGAATCTGCCGCCGCGGCGGATAAGCGCCGCCGAAACCTGAACCATGGCTTTCACCTGCCTTTTCTCCTCTGCTATTTTATGAAATTACCGACAGATTGTCAAGAATTATTGCTGAGCGGTGTCATTTATTGTGAAAATTGTGTTGTTTACAAATTAAAAATTAAATGATATAATATCGGCAGATTTCGGGCGGATTATCCTCCGCCCTGCCGAAAGGACTTTATCTATGAAATATCGCAGCACCAGAGACAGCAGCGTCTCGATCACCTCATCCGAGGCAATCACAAAAGGAATCTCCGCAGACGGCGGACTTTTTGTCCCCGAGGAAATTCCCTCCCTCACACTTGACGAAATAAACGCTCTCGTCGGCGAAAACTACATTGGCAGAGCGAAGAATATTCTCGGCCGTTTTCTCACGGATTTCACCGCTGAGGAGCTTGATTCCTGCGTAAGAGGCGCATACGGCAGCCGATTCTCGAGCGAGAAGGTCGCCCCCGTGGTCGAAATCAAAGAGGGCATGAATATTCTCGAGCTCTTCAAGGGCCCAACCTGCGCTTTCAAGGATATGGCGCTTCAGATACTCCCCCGTCTGCTGACCGTCGCGAGCAAAAAAGTTGCCGACGGCACAAAGATTGTTATCCTCGTTGCCACTTCGGGCGATACGGGCAAGGCCGCGCTCGAGGGCTTCAGAGATGTTGAGAATACTCAGATTCTCGTATTCTACCCGAGCGACGGCGTCAGCCCGATGCAGAAGCTTCAGATGTGCACCCAGGAGGGCGCGAATGTAGCCGTTTCGGCAATCAGAGGCAATTTTGACGACGCACAGACAGGTGTTAAACAGATTTTTACCGATGATTCCATTATTGCAAAACTCGCCGAAAACAATATGGCCTTCTCCTCGGCCAATTCAATCAACTGGGGCCGTCTCGCACCGCAGATTGTTTACTATATTTCCGCCTACTGCGACCTGATTGAGCAGGGCAGAATCAAATGCGGAGATAAAATCAATATTACGGTTCCGACCGGCAATTTCGGCAACATTCTCGCGGCTTACTATGCCATGGAAATGGGACTGCCCGTCAATAAGCTCATCTGCGCTTCGAATTCGAATTCCGTGCTGACCGATTTCCTCACCACGGGAACCTATGACAGAAACCGTAAATTCTATACCACCATCTCCCCATCCATGGATATTCTGATTTCCTCCAACCTTGAGCGCCTGCTCCATTCGGCCGCAGGCACAGAGAAGGTCAAAAATTGGATGCAGAGCCTCAAAGAGACGGGAAAATATACGGTCGACGCCGATACCTTCGCAAAAATCAGCGGAGTGTTTGAGGCCGGCTTCTGCGATGATGAGGCGACAAAGGCAACAATAGCAAAGACTTTCAGAGAAAACGGCTATCTCTGCGATACTCATACTGCGGTTGCCGTTACGGTCTATGAAGCATATAAAGAGAGAACAGGCGACAGCACCCCGACAGTCATCGCCTCCACCGCGAGCCCGTTCAAATTCTGCAGGGCAGTGCTTGAAGCGGTTGAGGGCAAGGCGAGCGATCTCGATGAATTCGATATGGTCGGCCGTCTCGCGGAGATTACGGGCGTCGAATGCCCCGCTCCGCTTGCCAACCTGCGCGATAAGCAGGTCAGGTTCACCGGCTGCTGCGAAAAAGAAAATATGGCCGGTGTCGTATTCGATATGCTCGGAATCTGAGGTGAACTATGGCGCTCTATGTAATAGGCGACCCGCATCTGTCGATTTCGACAGGCAAAAAAATGGATATTTTCGGCGGCTGGGAGGATTACGAACAGCGGCTTGAGACAAACTGGAAAGCGCTCGTGGAGCAGGAAGATACCGTAGTCGTCGCGGGCGACATATCCTGGTGTATGGATATGGAAGAGGGTCTTGAAGACTTCAGGTTTCTCGACAGCCTGCCCGGCAGGAAGATAATCCTCAAGGGCAATCACGACTATTGGTGGGCCACCAAAAAGAAAGCGGATGATTTCTTTGCTAAGCATTCGCTCGGCACTCTCAATATTCTTCACAACAACGCCTATGAATGCGTAAATATCGCAATCTGCGGCACGCGCGGCTGGTTTTTTGACGCCGAGGACGATGCCGATAAAAAGATAGTTCTGCGCGAGGCGGGGCGCTTGAGAATGTCAATCGCCGAGGCAAAAAAGACGGGGAAAGAACCCGTCGTCTTTCTTCATTATCCGCCGATTACGCAGGACAGAAAATGCGACGAAATCTATGATGTGCTGCTTGAAGAAGGCATAAGGCGGTGCTATTACGGCCACCTTCATTCCTATTCTCACCAGACTGCTTTCTGCGGCGAGAAGGACGGGATTGAGTTTTATCTCATCTCCGCGGATTATCTCAGATTCATCCCTCAGCATGTCCCAGAAAAAATTTAGGTTGAAATCAGGCGACCTATTTGATATAATTTAACAGTTAAAAATAATATCCGGAAGGAAGTTCAAAATGAGTTTAGTATCAGCAAACAAAACAGAAACCAACACCTACACAGTTGAAATCAGCGTTTCGGCGGAGGATTTCAAAAAGGCGGTCCAGGATTCCTATTTCAAAAACAGGAAGAATATCCAGGTTCCCGGCTTCCGCAAGGGCAAGGCTCCCAAGCATCTTATCGAATCCCTTTACGGCGAGGATTTCTTCTATGAGGATGCCCTCGAGGCAGTATTCCCCGCAGAGGTTGACGCCGCCTACAAAGAGGCGGGTATCGAGCCCGTTGACCAGCCCAGAGACCTTGACGTCAAGACAATGAATGTCACCGAAGGCCTCAGTTTCACCTTCAACGTCACCGTAAAACCCGAGATTACTCTCAAGCAGTATAAAGGCATCGAAGCCGAGAAGGAATCCGTCGAGGTTACCGACGAGGAAATCGACGGCGAAATCAACTATATGCTTGACAGAGGCTCACGCATTGTCGATGTTGACGACAGACCGGTCAAGGACGGCGACATCGTCGTTATCGATTTTGAGGGCTTCACCGACGGCGTACCCT
>CAMUZD010000250.1 GCA_947165115.1 uncultured Clostridia bacterium | reverse complement strand
ATTTATAAGTATTATGATAAGGCCGAAGACTATGAGGAGCAGGTAAAAATGGGCGACAGCGGCAATGAAAAGCTCATAGATAAGGATAAGTCAATAAATTGTATTGTATATAAAAACACGGATATTCTTGATCTCGATTTTGACGAGTTCTATAAAATCTATGATGATAAAGACGATAATATCTGTCAGATTGTTGAGTAAGAATTGCATTTCAGCCCTCTCTTTTTCGGAGAGGGCATTTTTGCTTTTTCGGCAGAATACCGCCGTTTCTTTATGCATCTTTCACAAGTGAAAGCGGCTGATTTCGGCATTGTGACGGAGTTTACAATTCGTTCATAAATTCGTTACAAAAAGTTTATATTCGGGTATGATTTATACAATAACGCGTCTATAATATAAAGGGCGTAAGTATATGTGCTTTTACGCCGCTACGGCGGCAAATTCAATGGAGGTGCATTTTATGAAAAAGGCAAAACAAGTTCTTTCGCTTGTTCTGGCTGTCATCATGGTTATGGGCATTGGCATTCCCACTGCTTTTGCAAAGACCAAAGACAATAACTATGAAGTAGCCAACATCTATCCGACCGCCTATTCAGACGGTGTCTCGAAGTATAAGTTCACAGCCGAGCAGGGCGCCGGCTATGTGCTTGACCTTCTTGACGGTCTCCTTTATGACGCGGCTCTCGACCTTACCAAAGAGCCTGTCACAAACGTCGCCATCATCGGTGATGTTTATCTTAAGGCTGACCTTACCAGCATCGATACCGCTCTCTATTTCGTTTACAATATCGTCAGGGCGGTCAACGGCGGCGGTAAGGATTATCTCGACAGAGTCCTTAAGACCAACATTTCCAACACCTTTGTCAACCTGCTTATCGGTGTTCTTGATATCGGCGATATCAAGAACCTCAATGTTGATGACCTCGGCAATCAGAACGTTGTTACCGACCCCAACCGTATCTGCCGTAACGTTGAGAAATCATCCGATAAATACACCAGAACAGATATGGATGTTCTGATGGGTCTTATCAAATTCCTCAACAGAAACTCCGGTATTCTTGCCAAGATTACCAACGGCTCAATCAATTTCGGCCTTCTTGACGGAACAATTAAGGGCATCGACGGCGTCGGCGAATATCTGAGCGATCTTCCCACCGCTCTCAAGAAGCTCCTCTATCAGAAGCTCATCAACAGTGATTTTGATACCGATAATGCTCTTCCCTCCGGCGTAACAGTTGACTCCGATCTTCAGAATATCGTCAACTGGTTCCTTATCGACGGAACCGGATCCACCGCTGAAACCGGCGGCAAGTCAATTCTCGGAGAAAGCGTTGAGCCCTTCCTTCCCGAAATGAAGAATTATCCCGGTGCTGCCAGCCTTGATGCCAGAAACATTACGGCAGACCGCGGCAACGGTCCTCAGACCTATACGATGAACTTCTATCAGCTCGTCAACAATGCTCTCAATGCTCTTCTGAGCGGCTTCGTTTCCGAAAAGCTCGAGGATCTGCTTATCGACCTTCTCGATATCGATCCCAGCATCAATGACGGCAAGGGCGATACCGCAATCATGCAGGATATGATCTTCACCGCCATCACCGGCGCTATCGAAGGCCTCTGTGTTGCGAACGGCGCTCCCGCTATCGAATACAACTCCGATGAAGAAACCTATCCCATTCCCAAGATTGAGAAACTTCTTCACTGGTTCTTCGTTGAAGGCGGTCTTGCAACATTTGTCAAGATTTCCTACAGCGGCATTCAGCTTACCGACAACTTTATGTCCCTTCTCAACGACGTTGCGCGTGCGCTTCCCGGCCTCTTCCCGCTCTTCGGCTTTGAAGTTCCTGACGGCCTCACCTATACCAACGATGAGATGAACGAGAAGTGGGTTGATAAATACGGCGACGATATTTATCTTACCTACTACGGCCAGAAAGTTCAGGGCACATCCGAAGAAGCTGCCGAGCAGCTCTATAAGCACATCAATGAGAATACGGGTAATGTATATTACACCTTCAAGAGCAGCGGTGCTGTTGCCAACACCACCGACTCCGGTCAGAGCGATTTCATCAACCCCGATTTCATCAGACCGAAGTATGTTCTTTCCAATCAGAATATCTATGCAGCCCTCGTAAAGATTCTTCTCAACCACTTCATCAATGGTTGCTACTTCAATCCCGAGGCGGATTCCATCCCGGCAGTCGGTGCTTATGCTCTTGCATCTCTCGCCGCTCAGTATATCCCCGAGAATAACTACTTCGACCGCCTTGATGCCTATATGGCTCAGCTCAAGGGCGAAAGCTATATCCCGAAAGTCGGCCAGAATGTAACTCCTCTTCCCTTCACCGAGGAGATCACTCTCGCTACCGGCGATCACGTTACCATCCCCAGAGCGGTTATGAATATCGGCGCTTCACTCGGCGCATACTTCCTTTCCGGCTGGCAGGATTTCGAGCAGGGTCTCGGATTCAAGCTTGAAACCGATACGAGCCTTGAAGTTTTCGCAATGGAATTCCTCACCTGGGCCTGCGCAACCTATATGCCCATCTTCTCCGGTAAGTGGAATCCCGCATCAATGCAGTTCGTCAACAACGATGACGGAACTGCAGGCACATGGCAGTCTGTATTCAACACTGCTCTTGCTACCTTCAAGACCTCTCTCACCAACCATCCTTCAACCGGCACGGCAATCAACAGAGTCAGCAACATTCCTCCCGAGGAAATCAGAAATGCTCTCTATACTCTTATAGATAATACCTTATTCGTTCTTATTCCTTATACTTGGCTTCCCAACTGGGTTGCAAGGAACAAGTCCGCAGGTCTTATCAATGAGTGGCTCGGCCAGAGTCTCTGCACTCTCGACCTTCAGAAGATTATCTCCCTGTTCGGCGTCAACACCACGGGTGAGCTCAACAACTCCGTCACCAAGGTTGTTATCAACCTCGTTGACCGTGTTCTCGGCACAGTATTCGGCGGCAAGCCCTTACTCCCGAGTATCAGCAGAACCACAGTCTTCCAGAGCGCAACCACTCTCGCAAATCTCGAGAGCCTTATCGGAACCAAAGACAGCACTCCGCTGCCCGATCTTGTCACCAAGCTTCTCAACTATCTCCAGACTTACGGCAGAACTCTCTGCGGAGTTATTTTCCCGCTTCTTCTCAGCGGCACCGTAAAGTCTTCGGTTTACTATAATTCCACCGATGCAAACGCACAGCAGATCAACAAGCTCGGCAACGGCACTCAGATTGAGCTTGAAGAGCTCCAGGCATATATTGATGCGAACGACAGCAATGCCGATATGAACGCGACAACGGCATTTTCGGGAAGACCGGCAAGTGCAGCTTCAACGGCGCGCTTGTCTGCCGCAACGAGGGCTTGCAATACTCGAGCAATCTTTACCTGAACTGGGACATACGCCTGTTCTCGGGCTCGTCTGAGACTGTCGACAATGACAAAGTTGGGCTCGCCAAGGCAAGCGACAACCCTCCGATGACCATTTCGTGGGCGGAAGTGCCTGATGGG
>CAMUZD010000249.1 GCA_947165115.1 uncultured Clostridia bacterium | reverse complement strand
TCTCCTCCCCTTTTTCGGTTTCGTTGCCCTGGAACCTTTTTTAATCTGTCTACCTTTTCCCAATCCAAGTCTTCAAATCTGCCGATGAGAACATCGGTATGATCCTCTTCGCTTGCGACCCAGCTCATGCCGAGCTTATTATCCTTGAAGAGCATAACCTTGAATTTTGCCTCGGGTTCCTCATCGCTCGCTACATTGTAAAACGCGCGGTAAATCGTGATGTATTCGATTCTTGCTGGCTCTTTCTCTATGCCGAGATGATCTGGAAGATTCATTCTGACGGGCGAAAGCATACCGCATGCATCGATAATCAGATCACCGTAATAATCGCCTTTATCGGTATTGATGCCGACAACTCTGTTGCCGAGCAGAACCGGACCGAGGACTTCGGTCTCATATTCGATTTTTACTCCGCATTCAAGAGCATGATTTATCAGATGCTCATAGATATCGCGGCGCTCCATCTTGATTTCGCGGTCATCCTCGGGAACGTGCTGTTCCAGCGCAACCCTCTCTGAAGGGCTGTAAAAGGTCATATCCTGCTTGTATTCGTATTTTGATTCATCGGGCATCGGTATTCCCGCCTCGGCAAGCGGACCGGGAGCGAATATATCTGTCCAGTCATAGCCGAGAGTGCCCTCTTTTTTCTTTTCATAAACCGTCACGTCATAGCCCGCTCTCGCAAGCTGAGCTGCTGCGGCAATACCGCCGTGACCTAAACCCGCAACTATTATTTTTTTACCCATCTTGTTACCCCTCCGTTATTATTTCCAGAAGAAAATCAGATCGAGAATCTTTCTGTTGATTTCGAGAATCTTCAAAAAGAATCCTTTTATGTAATCGAGTGCCGTCTTTTTTGTCTCGGGAGTTCCCTCATCGATTGAAATAGTCTGCGTTACTTCATCGAAATCGAGAAAACGCGGATAATTCTCAAATGTGGTGACGGTTGCCTGATCGTCATAATGAAGAAATTCCTTAACCATCTTATCCATATCATCGTTCATGACAGCGTGCTGCATATCCTTGATGAACCATGTCTGTTCGGGGAAAAGGCAGGTCTCGGAACAGATGGTATGGTCGGGATTGACGGTTGATTCATCCTTGCGTGAGGCAACATATTCATCCGCAAATTTATCGCCGTATTCAGCACATGTTGCTCCGAATGATGAGCTTGCCGTATCAACTACCGCGTCGCTCATCTTCCTCCATGAGGGAGTCAGCGGAACCGAAGGATAATTGTATCTTGAAAGAACATAGAGATTTACGGTTTCATTCTGCGCTGTGAGCGTTTCGGTTTTATATGGCCTGATTTCTGTATTGTAAGCATCTATTTTTTCAATGAGCTTTGAATAATCCTCGCCGTCATTCTTATAGACTCTGTTGAATACGAAATCCATAGCCGAATCAATGTATTCATCGGGAATCATCGCCCATATACTCAGCCAGCGGCCGAACATCGGCAGGAGTATTCCCCTGATTGCTCTTTCGCCGAGATGCTCCACTATTCCGTTTCCGAGCTCGGCAATGTCGCCGGTAACTCCCGTGCTGTCAAGAATATCTATAAGTCCGTTTATGAGATTCTTATATTCGTTCTCGCCGATTATTCTCTTGATAAAGGCTGAAATTGCTTCGCCTTCGAAAACAATCTGCCCGCTCATCATTTCGCCGGTGTATTTTTCACCGAAAATCGCGGTAGTGTTGTAGCAGACGCTACTGAGCTTATCCGAGCCGTAAAGGCGGGAATAGGTGTTGACTACTATTCCGCCGAAGCTGTGGCATTCGATAACAACCTTGTCGCATCCCGAGGATTCAGTTACGTAGTTGATAAAATCATTAAGCTCGCCCGCAACAACTATCGGGTCGATACGCCAGTCATAATTGAAATCAAGCTCCGAGTAAGCGTTTATGCTGTTTGCCGGAGGATAAACCATATATGCGCCGCTGTTATTCGGAACTTCGCCGTCTTTGTCGAGATTTGCTGTGCTGAGCAATTCGCCGACAGGCCCGAGAATCGCGTCGCCGAGCTCATCATAATTCTTGGTAACAAGGAATTTCAGCAGATCGCCGATATGCGCCTTGACAAGCTCGAGAATTTTATCGGTTGAAGGCGGCCAGACCGGTTCACTGTTTTTATCGTTTTTATCCGAATACAGATCCTTACCCATAAAGCCGTGAACATAGATATAAGGGCAGGAGGGCGTATACGCCTCAGCGAGTGTCGACGCAAACGCCGTAAACAGTATTACAGCGCAGATCAAAACGGAAATAATCTTTTTCATAGAATCATCTCACTTAATAAAGATAATTAATTATATCATTAATAGATTTGTAAATCAACAAATGATTTCATAAATTGCCGACAGAGAAAGCGAAAACTTATCTGCATCGAGACCTGAATAGTTGACGAGCAGTTCGTGAGGGAATTCAAGCGGAGCAGAGCAGTAATCGCTCATAAACGCCGCCTTTATTCCTTTTTGCAAAAGCTTCGATTTGATTTCGAAATCGGTAATATCCGTCTCGAGCTTTAAGGTGAAATGAAGTCCCGCCTGCGATTCTTTCAGCGTTGACTTTTTATTCAGTTCGCTTTTTGAATATCCATCAAGCAGACGCTCGCGCAAAACGCGATAGTATTTTTTAGTGCGGTTCAGATGGCGCTCGAAATAACCGTTTGAAATGAAATCGGCCAGAGCAAACTGCTCAAAAGATGATACAGTGCAGGAATTGAAGGAGAGGTGCTGTCTGTATTCTTCGGCAAGCTTTTCGGGGAGCACCATATAACCTATTCTGAGAGCCGGCGAGATTGTCTTTGAGAAGGTATTTATATATACGACCTTTCCCGCACTGTCGAGCGTCTGCATCGGCGGAATCGGTCTGCCCTCAAAGCGAAGCTCGCTGTCAAAATCATCCTCGATAATGAATCTGCCCGGTTTTTCGTTTGCCCAGGTTATAATTTCGTGTCTTGCTTTCGCGCCCATAACCGAGCCGGTCGGGAAGTTATGAGAGGGCGAAATATGAATAATGTCTGTTCCCGATTGAGAGAGCTTCTCACCCCAGGGTTCTTTTCCGCCGATATCAAGCAGTCTGTATTCTGCACCGTTCATGGCATAAACTTTCGATATCTTGTGATAAGAGGGATTCTCTATGCCGTAAATCTTATCCGTTCCGAATAATCTGATAAGCTGTGTATAGAGATATTCGCTGCCGGCTCCGATGAATATTCTGTCGGGAGTCACGCTCATTCCGCGTTCGCTCAGCAGATATGCACAGAGCGCGTTTCTGAGTATCAGAGAGCCTTCGAACGGTATCGGATCAAGCAGCTCGCGGCTGTAATTGAGCGTGATTTCGCGCATGAGTCGCGACCATACCGAAAATGGAAACTGGTCTCTCGGCACCGTATTTGAACTCAGGTCAATTGAAACGCCGCCCGATTTCTCCGCTTTGACAGCGGGACGGGATGCGGGCCCCTGAGGCAGAGCAAGATTCCTCTCGCAGTAATAGCCTCTTTTCTCAAGCGAATAAACA
>CAMUZD010000248.1 GCA_947165115.1 uncultured Clostridia bacterium | reverse complement strand
TGTCAAAGCCGGCAACCATCGAAAGCTGTTTGTAAAGCTGAGGAGACTGAGGAAGTGCGTAAAACTTGCCTTTGTGAATTCTCGAAGGAACAAGATAATCCCGTGCGCCTTCGGGGGTGGATTTAATGAGAATAGGAGTTTCGATTTCAATGAAACCGTTTTCGGCAAAAAAATCGCGCGTGATTTTCGCAATCTTATGGCGCATCAGGATATTCTTCTGAAGATCGGGGCGCCTGAGATCGAGATATCTGTATTTGAGGCGGGTGAGCTCGGCCGTCTGGCAGTTTTCAATGATTTCAAACGGGGGAGTCTCGCTCTTTGAGAGCACTCTCAGATCATTTACCTCAATTTCAATATCGCCGGTCGGAATCTCTTTGTTCTTTGAGGAACGTTCCCTGACAATACCTTTTGCCATAAGCACGAATTCGCTTCTCGCGGCAAAAGCCTTGTCAAAGATTTCCTTATCTGTTTCCTCGCCGAAAGCGAGCTGAACGATACCGCTTCTGTCTCTCAGATCAATGAAAATCAGAGCGCCGAGGTCTCTCTGCCTCTGGACCCAGCCCGCAACTGTTACCTCTCTGCCTATATCGGCGGAGCGCAGTGTGCCGCAGTAATCTGTCCTTTTAAGTCCTGTCATGTTATCCATAAAGCCGCTCCCTTCAATCGATATTACCAAGCAGGTCGGTGAGTGAAACATTCAGATCGGAGTCGTCCGCGATACCGGAGGCGGCTTCGTTTATCGTGAGCCTGAGGAAATTATCCTCAAAGTTATCAAGCGAAAGCTCGGTGGAAACGCCCGTTTCCATATTCTTTACTTTCGTCTTATTATCTTTTAATTCATCGCTGCCGATTACGGCGGTGTATTTTGCGCCGATTTTGTCGGCATATTTCATCTGCGCCTTGAGCGAGCGCCCGACCACATCGGTTTCGGCGTGAATGCCGCTTGAACGCAGATCCGTCGCAAGTGCCATTGCTTTGAAAGCTGCTTCTGCATCCATAGGCGCAATATAAATATCGCATTTGCTGTCCTCCGGAAGCTCGATTCCCTGAGCAGCCATTACCATCTTGAGCCTGCCGGTGCCCATTCCGAAGCCGAGTGCCGGAGTTTTGGGTCCCCCGAGCTCTTCAACAAGCCCGTCATATCTGCCGCCTCCGCAGACCGTGCCCTGCGAGCCGATTGCGGTGGAGACGAATTCAAACACCGTGCGTGTGTAATAATCAAGGCCTCTGACAATGCGCGGGTTAATCTTATATGATATACCCATCGCATCGAGATATTTCTGAACGCCCTCGAAATGCTCTCTGCATTCATCGCAGAGATAATCTGTAATAACAGGGGAGTCCGCCGCAATTTTGCTGCAGACGGGGCTCTTGCAGTCGAGAATTCTCATCGGATTCTTGTCAAGTCGCTCAAGACAAGTGCCGCAGAGCTCGCCCTTGAATCCCTCAAAGTATTCTTTAAGGGCGGCGTGATAATTCTTTCTGCATTCGGGGCAGCCGATTGAATTCAGCTGCAGTTCAAGATCTTTTACGCCGAGAAAGGTGAAAATCTCATTTGCTACGGAAATAACTTCCGCGTCTGCCGCGGGGGAGGCTGAGCCGAACATCTCGACTCCGAACTGCTGGAATTCTCTCCAGCGACCTGCCTGGGGCTTTTCGTATCTGTAACAGTTGAGCACATAGCAGAGCTTCTGGGGCAGAGCTTCATTGAAAAGCCCGTGCTCGAGGAAAGCTCTTACAGCGCCCGCAGTGCCTTCGGGGCGCAGGGTAATCGACCTTCCGCCCTTGTCGTCGAAGGTATACATTTCTTTCTGAACCACGTCCGTCGTCTCACCGACGCCTCTCTGAAAGAGCTCGGTGTGTTCGAAGACGGGCGTTCTTATCTCCTTGAAGCCGAATGAGCCGGCAATTTCAAGAAGCGTATTCTCAAGGAATCTGTGCCGACCCGTGTCGCAGGGCAGCATATCCTGAGTGCCTTTAACCGCTTTGGTCAATAGAGCCAATATAATCAGTCCTTGCTGTATTTAATTTGAATTATTTGGGATTAACAATATCTCTCCAGTCGAGGTCGCCTCTGGCGAGCGAGTGAATAAGAGCCTCGGCGGTCGCGATATTTGTCGCAACCGGAATGTTGTGAACGTCGCACAGACGAAGCAGAGTCGCTTCGTTCGGCTCGTGCATCTTCGCAGTGAGAGGGTCTCTGAATAAAAGGAGAAGGTCGATTTCGTTGCAGGCAATGCTCGAAGCCACCTGCTGATCGCCGCCCTGAGAGCCGCTGAGAAATCTTGTGATTTCAAGGCCGGTTGCTTCCGCAACAACCTTGCCGGTAGTGCCTGTCGCATAGATGTTGTGCCTGCTGAGCACGCCGCAGTAAGCGATGCAGAACTGGATCATGAGTTCCTTTTTGGCGTCATGCGCGATTAAAGCAATATTCATATGCCTGTTTCCTTTCTCTTTTTGTTTTTTATCTTCATCTTACATTATTCTTTGCTGGCTTCTCCGCTTTCGGTTGCCTGAGTTTCTGCCTGTTCGCCTTCAGCTTCTTCGCCGTCTTCGGTTTCTTCTCTTGAAACGGAAACTGCTGAGATTATCTTATCTCCTTCATCAAGGCGGATAACCTTTGTGCCGGTGGCGTATTTGCCCTGAACGCTCAGCGAATCGACACGAATTCTTATAATTACGCCGTTGAGTGTGATAAGCATGAGGTCATCATCAGGCGAAACCGACTGAACGCTGATGACATGGCCGGTCTTGTCAACCTTCATATTCAGCTGACCTGCCGTGCCTCTGCCGTGGGTATCAAAGAGCTTTTCACCCTCGAGCAGTTTGCCTTTGCCTGTTTCGGTAATTGTGAGAACAAGGCGGTCTTCGGATTTGACATCCATACCTACGACGCAGTCATCATCGCCCTTGAGGCGGATTGCCCTGACGCCCGCGGCCGTTCTGCCCATATTTCTGACGGTCTTCTCGTCGATATAGAGCAGTCTGCCGTATCTGGTGCCGATAAAGAGGGTCTGGCTGCCGTCTGTGAGGCGGACCCAGCCGAGCTCGTCATCCTCGCCGAGGTTGATGGCTCTGATTCCAACCTTGCGCAGATTCTTGAAGTTGTCAAGAGAAGTCTTCTTGATAATACCCTTCTTGGTCTGCATTACAAGGAATACATCCTCTTCGCCGAAATTCGGAACCTTTATCATCGCGGTGATTCTTTCACCCTGATTTATCTGAAGAACATTGACTACATTAGTGCCCTTGGCATTCTTTGATCCTTCGGGAATTTCATATCCCTTGATTCTGAACGCTCTGCCCTGATTGGTGAAGCACATAATGAAATCGTGGGTTGAGCAGGTGAAGAGAGTCTTGACGGTATCTTCGTCCCTCGTCGTGACGCCTCTTGAGCCTCTGCCGTTTCTGCCCTGCTGTCTGTATTCTGAAGCGGGAGTGCGCTTGATGTAGCCCATTTCGGTAAGGGTGAATACGCATTCCTCTTCGGGAATAAGATCCTCGATATCAACCTCGCCGCTGACATCG
>CAMUZD010000247.1 GCA_947165115.1 uncultured Clostridia bacterium | reverse complement strand
GATGAGACCGATCTTCATATTTGAATAATCGATTTCAGCAGTGTCTGCGGGCTTGGTTTTGCCGTTGTCGGGAGCGGCAGTGGTGTCGCCGTTATCGGTTTTTGCTCCGCAAGCGGCAAGGCCGATTACAAGCATGAGCGAAAGGATGATTGCGAGAATCTTTTTCATAAAATTACCTCCGTAAAAAAATTGCAAATTATATTATCAGCCAAAGGTGATTATACCATCATCAATGGATTTGATAATCGCGAGTGATTCGAGGTGATAGCCCATCTCTCTGAGCTCTTTACCTCCGGGTTGGAACCCCTTTTCAATGCAGATTCCGATTCCCTCGACCGCGGCTCCCGCCTGCTCGCAGATGCCGATGAGGCCCTTGACCGCGGCTCCGTTTGCGAGAAAATCATCAATAATCAGTACCCTGTCTTCGGCAGTGATATATTTCTTTGAAACGCCGATCTGGGTGGTCTGATTCTTTGTAAATGAAAAGACCTCACCGGTATAAATATCGTTGCCGACATTACGGTGAATCCCTTTTTTCGCAAAAACAACAGGCACGCCGAAATACTGCGCGGCTATGCACGCAATTCCGATGCCCGATGCTTCAATTGTGAGTATTTTATTTATCTCTTTTGAGGGGAAAAGTCTCCTGAATTCCTTGCCGATTTCGCAGAGAAGATCAACATCGATGCGGTGATTGAGGAACATATCGACCTTGACTATGTCATAGCCGATAATAGCACCCTGTTCGAGGATTCTGTCCTCCAAAAGCTACAATTCAATCACCCAAGAAAAAAAGAAATTTATATATAAATTATAATATTCATATATACAAAAATCAAGAATAAAATTATATTTTCATTATTATTGTAATTTGCAACAAATTAACCGCAAATTTTAATAAATTTTTAACAAAAAATCACCAATCCGGAGCAAAAAGCACAATATATTGTGGTCGATTATAAATAATCCACTAAATCCGAGATGACGGAATTGGAAATCAGTAAGCCTTTTTCATTCAGTGAAAAGCTGCTTTCTGTGAGAGTTCCGAAGCCGTTATCCGCATAGAATCGGCACCTCTTTATAAAGCCTTCACCAAGAATTTTATCAAACTTTCCTGCGTATTTTTGAAATACTATTCCTTCCGATAATCTAAGCGCGAGCATGATATATTCCTGCTCGTTTCCTCCTTCGCCGTCATCAACAGGGCGGCAGCCGGAAAAGTATTTTTCAACATCCCTCTCATAGTAAAATCTTCTGCCGTCAATGAATGAGTGCGCGGCAGGTCCGAGTCCGAGATAATCTTCGCAGTGCCAGTATTTCAGATTGTGTCTGCTCTCATATCCGGGCAGGGCGAAATTTGAAATTTCATAATGTCCGAAACCCGCGCTTTTAAGCTTTTTCGCTGTCAGAATATATAAATCTGCTGTTTCATCATCGGACGGGAGGTTAAGTTTTTCTTTGTTTCTGCCGAAATAGGTTTCTTCCTCGATTTTGAGTATATATGCGCTTATGTGCTTCGCACCTGATGAAATGCAGAAATCAATTGATTCGGAAATGGATTCTTCTGTCTGCCCGGGTATTCCGAGCATAAGATCCAGCGAAACATTATCAATTCCCGCTTTGTAACAGCGCTCAACCGCCCTTGAGACTTCGTCTCTTCCGGCCCTTCTGCCGAGCGCTTTTCTCTCCGTATTGACTGCGCTCTGCAGTCCCATTGAAATACGGTTGACGCCTGCATCTTTCAATTTTGAAAAGTCAAATGCTCTTTCGGCGTTTCCTGTATCCGACGGGTTGCATTCCACCGTAATCTCAGCATTTTCAACAGCTTTCGCCGATTCGATTATCCTTGCGATTCTGTCTTCCTCGATAAAAGAAGGGGTGCCTCCGCCGAGATAAACCGTATCAAATCCGAAAGGCGAGTTTGCGATGTCGTCGCAAACTTTATCAACATATCTGTCAATCGTTTCCGGGCGCGGAAAAAAGGAGTAAAAATCACAATAAGGACATTTACTCCTGCAAAAAGGTATATGAATATAGAGACCAACCGTCTTTTTATCTGCTGTCATCATCGAGCTTGAGAACCGCCATAAACGCCTCCTGCGGCACTTCGACCGTTCCGAAATGACGCATTCTCTTTTTGCCTTCCTTCTGCTTTTCAAGCAGCTTTTTCTTTCTGGTAATATCGCCGCCGTAGCATTTTGCAAGCACATCCTTGCGCATCGCCTTGACGGTTTCTCTCGCAATAATCTTGCCGCCGATTGCAATCTGAATCGGTATTTCAAACATCTGTCTGGGGATATTATCCTTGAGTTTTTCGGCAATCTTTCTTGCCTTTGAATAGGCCTTGTCCGAGTGAATTATAAATGACAGCGCGTCAATGATTTCGCCGTTCAGAAGAACATCGAGCTTCACAAGCTTGCTCGCTCTGTAATCGCTTATTTCATAGTCAAAAGAAGCATAGCCCCTGGTCCTCGATTTGAGTGAATCAAAGAAATCATATATGATTTCATTCAGCGGCAGCTCATAGTGAATATCAACTCTGTCGGGAGTGATATAGTCCATATTTTTGAAAACTCCGCGCCTCTCCTGACAGAGGTCCATTATTGTTCCGACGTATTCAGCAGGGGAATAGATGTGAGCGTCGGTAAAGGGCTCCTCGCAGGAGGCGATATTAGCGGGGTCGGGATAATGGGTCGGATTGTCGATTTCAATCTGAGTCCCGTCAGTAAGATTGATTTTATAAACTACGCTCGGAACGGTCGTAACGAGGTCAAGATCATATTCTCTCTCGAGACGTTCCTGAATTATTTCAAGATGGAGAAGGCCGAGAAATCCGCATCTGAAGCCGAATCCGAGTGCTCCCGACGTTTCGGGCTCGAAGCTGAGAGAGGCATCGTTCAGCTGAAGCTTTTCAAGCGCTTCTCTGAGATTTTCATAATCTGCGCCGTCCGCAGGGTAAATTCCGCAGAATACCATCGGATTGACTTTTCTGTAACCGGGAAGAGGCTCAGAAGCGGGATTTTTAGCAGTTGTGACTGTATCGCCGACTCTCGCGTCGCCGACCGTCTTAATGCTCGCTGTGATATATCCGACCTCGCCTGCGGAGAGCTCGCTCCTCGGCTCGGGCATCCTCGCCCTCATATAGCCCGTTTCAACTACCGTGAATTCGGCGCCTGTTGCCATCAGGCGCATTGTGTCGCCGGGCTTGATCTTGCCTTCTTTAACGCGGACATAGACTATGACGCCCTTATAGCTGTCATAGACAGAGTCAAATATCAAAGCGCGGCAGGGGAGAGTGTCATCTGCCTTCGGAGCCGGTATGAATTTAACTATCTGCTCCAGAACTTCCTCAACATTTTCGCCTGTTTTCGCCGAAATCCTTGCCGCCTCTGAGCAGTCGAGACCGATTACTTCCTCGACCTCTTTTGATACTCTTTCGGGATCTGCGGAGGGCAGATCGATTTTATTTATAACGGGCACGATTTCAAGATCGTGATCGAGCGCGAGATAGGTGTTGGCGAGCGTCTGT
>CAMUZD010000246.1 GCA_947165115.1 uncultured Clostridia bacterium | reverse complement strand
GCATAAAAAGAAAAAGCCTCGAAGCGTTTGCGCATCAAGGCTTTTTGGCGGAGAGTTAGGGATTCGAACCCTAGGTACATTTCTGTACACAGCATTTCGAGTGCTGCACCTTCGACCACTCGGACAACTCTCCTTATTAACTTTTCATCGCGGGTATTAACCTGACGGCGAAGTGTATTTTAACAAAACGAACGGGATTTGTCAAGTAATCCCGTTTATTTTATTGATTGATAATGCCGATTACCTCTGTGAGTGAATCGACCACCTCAGCGCCCGTTTTTTCAAGACGTTCTTTTTTGTCATGGCCGGATGCGAGCAGTATGCAGTCGGCGCCCGTCTCGGCGGCTAGCTCATAATCATGTTCAAGATCGCCAATGGCAAGAACTCTGCCTGCTCCGTTTTCAGCAATATAGTTCTTCGCTCTTTCTATTTTAGAACCTGCAAAGAAGTCTTCCGAGCCGAGAATTGCATCAAAATACTGTGTTACACCGTATTTCTCCGTATTCTTTCTGAGTAGCTCATTGTTTGATGACGAAACAATTATCTGTCTGCATCCGCATTCTTTGAAGTATTCAAGCAGTTCGAGCGCTCCTTCGGATAAGCGTGCTTCATCAAGGTGCCTGATATATCCTTCATTGAAATCTTTAATGATTTCTGCGTAATCATATTTTTCAAGGTCAAAGACCTTTTCGTAGAATTTTATAATCGGAACTCCGATGACTTCTCTGTATCTTACGATGTCTATCCTTTCTAGTCCTCGCGAGTCCAGCATATCGTTTACGCTGTTGAGACAAGCGGTTACATCGTCAAGCAAAGTGCCATTCCAGTCCCATAAGATATATTTGTAATTCATAATTATCCTTATCTGACTTATTTAGCGCCGAGATAAACTCGTGCGTATTCATGAAGCAGTAAATAAGCTCTGTTATTCTCTTCGGGATCGTCCTTTAATTCGTGACCCGAATTGGGGTAGGGGACAAGCTCGTGGCGGATATTCTTTTCGGTAAGGGCTCTGTCGAGTGCTGTCGCGTTTTCATACGGAACGATATTGTCTTTCATGCCGTGCGCAATGACAGTCGGAACCGCCGAGTCAATATATGTGATAGGCGATATTTCGGCTAGGTAAGGTCCGGCGTCTTCAAAATTTTCCATTGTGAAATTATATCCGCACATTCTGCTCATGAGAGCGCAGACATAGTCCTCTTAGTTTTTATCTCCCGTCAGATAAAACGATTTTAGATTGAAATCTGAGGGACCGCAGAAATCAATAACCGCAACCGGCTCAATCGGCGCAGTACCCCTGTATTTATAGGCGTAGAGAAGGGAAATGTGAGCGCCTGCGGATGCGCCGGTAAACATCGCCTTTGTTATTGTGATTCCTTTTTCTTTCGCTTTTTCTTTTATAAGACTGACTGCGGAGCCGATGTCTTCGAGAATACCGCGGCAGTCTGTTTCCATTGTGCTCTCGTCTTTGCCTACGAATCTGTAACCGACGGTTGCAGTCGCGATATTGTATTCTCTGCAGGATCTTTCGGCATGTTCGCGGTAGTCGTTTTTGCTGCCCATATTCCAGCCGCCGCCGTGAATATAGATAATTATTCCGGTTTCCGTAACATTTTTCGGGAGCCAGAGGTCAAATTTCTGATTCGGTGCGCTGCCGTATGCAATATCTTTCATTTCAGTATACCCTATGTTGAATATTCCGGCGAAAAACGCCGAAACTGCAGTGATGATGCTCATAATGAATGCCGTAATTTTTGTAAACAAAATACTTTTACCATATCATCAGGGCCGCGATGCCCGCGAGCGCGAGAGCGACCGATATTATTTCTTTCTTGCCGGGCTTTTTGGAAGTGAAGAATCCGTAAACCGTAGAAATAATCAGCACGCCGCCTGTCACAAACGGATACTGGAGCGACGCCGCGAGCACACTGAGCGCAATCAGAAGCAGATAATTGCCGACTGCGCACATAATGCCGTAGCCCCCCATATAGAGAATACCGTCAAATTTAATCCGGACTTTTTCTTCACGGCTGTCGGTTATCAGCAGAATCGTTACGGCGAGTAATACGGTGAAAGCCTCTGTCAGCATAGAATAACCGGCTTCGCTTGTTTTGTCAAAAGGTGCAAAAGTAAAGAATTTGTTGATTACTCCGTACAGCCCGTTTGTTACAAAAACGCCGATATAATACGGAACGCCGCCTTTGATTTCGCTTTTTTTGATTGAGACGACCAGTGCTATAATCATCAGTATAAGACAGATTATTTTGCCGGCCGTCACTTCCTCTTGAAAAACGAGAATTCCGGCTAAGAAGGGGAGGACCATACCGCCTGTCATACTGAATACGGAGTATTTTGAGAGATTTGTCCTGCCGAGAGCGCGCATTGAACAAATATTGAAAAGTATGAAATCAATTGCAGAAACCGCCGCAACGATGACCGTAAATACAGTAGTTTCTAAGCGGAAACGATTGATTATCGTCAATGCGACAAGCCCGGCAAAATGCGCTCCCGCAGTAAAGATCAATGTCGCTTTATTTCCGGAGCCGTATTTTTCCTGATATTTATCTGAAAAGATGAATACAAAACTGAACAGCAGAGCGGAAACGCTCAGTAATCCGTAATACATACTGCTTATTTAACTATTCCTTCAAGGAAGTTTGTCTCGGCAACATAGCCGTCTTTGTCAATTCTGAATGTTTTGATTTCAAGCGGGCTGAAATCGGCGTAGAACCCCGACTCGATAAGATCGCAGACAATCGCCGCTCTTATCTGCCTGCCCTGAGTCTCGCGAACTCTCAGTATATAATCTCCGCTGCCGTCTTCGCAGAGCTTGAAGGCAGCATTTTCAATATTATCCTTATCAATGCTTACATAGGATTTCTTCAGCGGGAGATCTCCCTTGTGATAGCCGACGGGAACTACTTCGGGCTTCGAGCAGAGAATCCGTGCAAGTTTATGAACGTTGCTCAGCTGAGCTTCTCCTTTATGGGAATATATACCGTATTCAAATCTCTGAAGCCCTTCATCGCAGTATGCAAAATCAGCTTCGGGCCTGTCGGAATAATGATCTGCAAAAATGGAATTTCTCAGCATTGTCAGGCGCAGTGTATTGCCGGGACAATCATAGCTGTATTTTGAATCTGTGATGATTGAAACGCCCTGATTCTCAGCGGTTATATCCGCCCATCGCAGAGCGGGTTCCTCTTCGCCGTTGCAGGGCCTTTTGATAAACCCTCCTGGGATTTCATAGGTCGATATGGGATTGTTCCCGGGAATTGTAATTGGCATTTTGAGAATTGTCAGCGGCTCCTGCCAGAGAATTCTCACCTTTACCCTTATCATTTCAGATTCGCTGTCAATGATGAAATCCTGTGAGAGATAGGATTTGCCGTATTTATGGCGGATTCTCATGACAGCCCTTGCACCGTCTGATTCTACAAGCTTCATATCCTCAAGTTCCATAGTCCCTATAATATCGTGGAACTTAAAGATATTATGAGCCCAAGTATCAGGCTCCGTATTATCT
>CAMUZD010000245.1 GCA_947165115.1 uncultured Clostridia bacterium | reverse complement strand
AAGAGCCTGCTGAGTTTTCTGGAACAGTTCCTGTGTGGTAAAGGGAATAAATATCGCTACCGATGAGGTCGTGAGACCTCTCGGCACGGTTATTAAGTTATTTGCAAGGGGCAAACAACTCATAAGTCCCTGCTCCTGCCTTGCGTCAAGTCTCGTAAGATTGCAGTTGTATTTTTGAGCGATTGAGCTTGCCTGGAATATATTGTTGTCGAGCTGCTGTTTCGTATCAGCCACATTCATAACAATAAAGGTAAGCAGGAACATACGCTCGTTCCTTGACTGCAGATCTCTGAGAAGCTTGTTCGCTTCTTCGTTGTAGGTATTGAGGTCGCTGGAAATGATATCCATATCGTAGCCGGAGCGAACCGCCTTTTTCTGTTCCTCGATTTTGGCTTTCTGCAGATCCGTCATCTTTCTTTTGACCATTTTTATCGCCTGCACCTGGTCTATCGACTGCACATGCATTGAAACGATAAGATTCGATTCCATATCAAGGAAATCTGCAAGCAGTCTGTCGTTGAGTTCGGGCGCGAGAATCTGCAGGTATGAAACAGCGCCGGCTTTTTTGCCGATACTGAATTCTCTGCCGTTTTTGAACTCAAACATCTGTCGTTTCCCGTTGAAGCGAGCTCGTCCCACGAAAACTTGAAGGGCGTTTTCTCTCCGATATGAAACATACCGTGAATCAGCTCCAGCCGTTCATAGCCGTTCATCGGCTGCGCGGACACGCCCATCTTCTTGAAGTTCTGAATTAAATCTGTTTCAATTCTCTCAAGTCTGGGCTTTGCAGATTTCAGCGATGACGCTTCAATACCGAATGAAAGATATTTTGCCTTTATAAGTCCGTTATTACCTTTGGAAACCTGTTCTTTGATGAATGCCTGATATTCCTCGGCAATATCCGTGAATCTGTCGCTTCTTTTGGGAATATTGATGCTGTCCGCGTCCTTTGTGCTGTCTCCGTTCATATTCACGAATGACAGTTCAAATCTGACGGAAGAATCAAAATAATTGAGGAAATCGCACCACGAATCGAAAATGGCATTCTTATCCTCATTGCTCGATATCTGATAGTTGATATCGTTGAACCTCACGGTCTTTGTATAGTAGCCGTTTTTAACCTTGCAGATTCCGTCCTTATACATCTTATCCATAGGAATCGTTTCCTGCGCTGATATAGGCAGCGGTTTCTTTTTGGTTATAAGCATTTTGATGGTTTCAAATATCTTTTCCATACATGCCGTAAAGTTATTCTTGTTTTTCTTTTCTGCCGGCTTGGGTTTCCTTTTGCCGGGCTTGTATAAACGCTTTTTAGGTTTCAGAAACATCACATCGAGCATATTGCTTATGACTGACTCCAGAGGCAGTCCGTTTCTCTCATACATACCGAACAGGAAGAACGGAATGACAATGCCTATCATCACCATTGCCGCACCTGTCGAACCGATATGGTTCTTGAGAAGAAAGAAAGCGGGAAGTCCTAAAACGGCTCCCGCTCCGAAACAGATAAGCTGACGCTTTGTTAAATTGAACATTACCTTTGTTTTTACAGCGTTAAGATCTTTGGGTACGGGTACATATGCCATATTTCAAACTCCTTTCCGAATCATCTGGCGTTGAAGATGCTCTTTGCCAGAGATCCTGTTTTGAAGAGTGAAAAGCACAGAAGAACCGTATATCCCATACAGGTCCATAAAGCATAGGAGATATCCGCCGCAACCGAAATGTGCTCGACAAGTGCCGCGTATATCGCAACACACACGATGATAAGGAACGCCTGAAATGCAAGCGCCGCGAGACTCCTGAGATAATTCTTTCCGAGATCTCCGCTTTCCTTGTTCATCATTGTCGCCATAGGCACGGGAGCAACGGATGTTACGCAGTAGATTTCTATCATTCTGCCGAAAACAACCACGAGAATGCATACCTGCAGAATGCTCAGGCATATCTTTACAACGCCCGTCTGCATCCAGAGGCCCAGCAAAGCGCCGAGGCTCATTGCCGCAAGCTTAGCGTCGATACCGTTCATAAACAGATTGTTGTCGATAGCAACGCTTCCTATCGCCACTCCGGCAGCATTGTTCACAATATGCTGTCCGACATCAAATACCGCCATAACAATATTCCATGTGTTTGTAACGATTTCGATAGCTATTGCCGATTTAAGTATCCATTTCATAAATCCGAAGGTATCGCCGTCGTTGAAGTTGTTTCTTTCTATGACCATCTGAATGAGTTCGGTGGTCATTACAATTGCGAGAATAATCGCCGCAATCGGAACCATCACATTATCCGATATGTTTTTAATCATATTGTATATGCTCAGATTCCAAGACTGGGGCGTTTTACCTACCGTAACAGCTATCTCAGCCACTTTTGTATTGACCTGGTCAAACAGTCCCGAGAGATTGGCTTTGATTCCGTCAGTCAGAATATCACGAAGCCACTGCTCGAGCTTTTGCATAAGTATATCCAATGACTGATCACTCCGTTCTGTAATTTTTTCGGGGCTGTCTTGCGGCAGCCCCTTTCATTATCCTATTGTGTCTTCCGTCCCTCTGTATCAAAACATATTGGCCAGAAGAGGTACCAGAGTGATGCCAACGAAAGCAACGCCTGCGCCCGCCACGAGCTGTTTCATGCCCTGAGACTTTGCACCGGGATTGTCGTTGCCGTAACCTTCGAGCAGATTAACGCCGCCCCAGATACCGAGACCTGCGCCGAGTGCGATTACGATAGTTTTAAGTGCATCTACTGCAGTTCCGAAAAATGCCATTTAATATATTTGCCGTAAACTATTTCGCTTGTGTCTTAAGACCGCTACATTTACAAGCACTCCTTCCGTAAATAGTTTATTTATGATACGGTCGTTTCGTCTTTTTTCAAAACAATGCGATATATGTAAATACCCGACTGTGCACCGAAGGGTAAGTTACATTGTATCTTCATCACTCTTCTTCGAGAGTGATTTCGTAAACATCAAATTCTTCCTCTTCGTCTACAAGCACAAGTCTTGTCGACAGGAATTTTTCGATATTGAAGGTGTTCTTTTTGTCGTAATCCGACAGATATTTGTAATTAGGATGTTTGGTTATATCGTACTTATTGCTGAGGAATGGTCTTACTCCTCTCAGCTGCAGTACGCATTTTCCGCCGTCCATAACGGCAAGCTCGTCAACCGTAAACAGTTTCTTTCCGAGCTTCTGATAATTAAGCGAGTGGGATTTTTCTCTTCCTCTGCTTTCGCCGGTGTTGTATGTGTCGATTGTTTCCTGGCCCAGCGCTTCGGAAAGCTCCTTCAGCGTAGTGGGTTCGGAACCGCCGAGAAATATTCTGCTGTCGCAGTTGCCGATAATCGTATCGGCGTTATCTTTGTAAATTGCTTTCAGCTGGGATTGCGCCTGCAATACAAGACAGGCCGAGATCTCTCTGCTTCGGATAGTAGCCATAAGCTTTTCGAGATTCGGTATCTGACCTATGTTCGCCGCCTCGTCAATAAGACAGCGCACATGCTCATGAAGCTTACCGCCGTATACATCGTC
>CAMUZD010000244.1 GCA_947165115.1 uncultured Clostridia bacterium | reverse complement strand
CTTCTTCAAATCAACACTTCCGCAATTTATAATTTTTATAATTGTAACATAAGAAAAAATATAATTCAATATCTTTATAAAATAATTTTATACAACAGGTAGTGTAAAAACTTGACAAAAAATCAATATATGGTATAATAATCAAGTTAAATTACGAGATTTGTCGATTCAATTTATATCTCTTCCGGAGGAAAAGATGGCTAAAAAGAAAGAATATAATAATGAAAGTATCCGGCTGCTCAAAGATGAGCAGAGAGTCAGGGAAAAACCGGCCGTTATTTTCGGCTCGGACGGTCTGGACGGATGTGAACATGCGATATTCGAAATCGTTTCAAACTCGGTAGATGAAGCCAGAGAGGGTTTCGGAGATAAGATTATCGTTACCAGATTTGAAGATCATTCAGTTGAAGTTCAGGATTTCGGCAGAGGTCTTCCGGTTGATTATAATAACAATGAGAAAAGATATAACTGGGAGCTTCTGTTCTGCGAGCTCTATGCCGGCAGTAAGTATGATAATAATTCCGACAGCAACTACCAGTTTTCGCTTGGCACTAACGGCCTTGGTCTCTGCGCCACTCAGTATGCTTCCGAATACATGGAAGCTGAGATTCATGCAGCCGGTTACAGATATTTTCTGAATTTCAAAAAGGGCAAACCTGTCGGCGAAATGATTAAGGAACCTTATCCGAAAAAGGATACGGGAACAAGAATCAAATGGCGCCCCGATCTTGAAGTTTTTACTGAAATTGCTGTTTCCGACGAATACTTCAAAGATATGCTAATGCACCAGTCGGTAGTCAACGCAGGCGTTCATTTCATTTACAGAAACCAGGTCGGCAAGAATTTTGAAACGACCGAATATTATTATGAAAACGGAATTCTTGATTATATCAAGGAGAGAGCAGGGGAGGATAACCTTTCTTCAATCCTTTCGTGGAAACAGGAAACCGAATGTAAAGACAGAGACGACCTGCCATTATATAAGTTAAAAACTAATATTGTCCTTACATTTTCAAACAAAATACAGTTCAAGGAGTATTATCATAACTCCAGTTTCCTTGAAAACGGCGGCTCGCCGGATAAGGCTGTCCGTAATGCATTTCTTTATCAAATTGATTCCTATATCAAAGAAAAAGGGAAATATCAGAAGGGCGAAAAAATCACCTTCCAGGATATTGATGACTGCCTTGTCCTAGTAATCTCATCGTTTTCAACCGTCACTTCTTATGAAAACCAGACTAAAAAAGCAATAAACAATAAAGGCATTCAGGAATCGATGACCTCCTTTATCAAGAATCAGCTGATGATTTATTTCATCGAGAATCCCGCTGAAGCGGATAAGATAGTAAATCAGATTCTGATTAATATGAAATCGAGGGTAAAGGCAGAGAAAACAAGACTCGGCATCAAGCATGATCTGATTCAGAGTGTTAATAATCTGACTAACAGAATCGAAAAATTCTCTGATTGCAGAAGCAAAGATGTTAATGTCCGCGAGCTGTTTATAGTTGAGGGCGATTCTGCAAAAGGTTCGTGTGTTCTTGCAAGAGATCCTGAATTTCAGGCGGTTATGCCGATCAGGGGCAAGATTCTGAACTGTCTTAAAGTTGACTTTGACAGAATATTCAAAAGCGATATTATCACGGATCTTATCAAAGTTATCGGATGCGGAGTTGAAGTTAAGCTCAAGCCTAAATCCGGTAAAGATCTTGTTTCTTTCAACATTGATAATCTTCGATGGAGTAAAATTATAATCTGCACTGATGCTGATGTTGACGGATACCATATCAGAACGCTTGTTCTCACAATGATTTACAGACTAATGCCGACTTTGATCGCTGAAGGAAAGGTATATATTGCAGAATCCCCGCTTTATGAAATCACCTGCGGCGATGAAGTTTGGTTTGCTTATTCCGAAGCCGAAAAAGCGGATGCGCTATCAAAAATCGGCGATAAGAAATATACGATTCAGCGTTCCAAAGGTTTAGGTGAAAATGAACCTGACATGATGTCTCTTACCACGATGAATCCGTCCACAAGAAGACTTATTAAAGTCAGTCCTTCATTTGCTGAAGAAACTATAGAAAAATTCGAACTGCTCCTTGGCGATAATCTTCAGGGACGTAAAGATTATATTGCAGAAAACGGATATAAATATATCGATCCTACCGATCTTTCTTAACAGGAGAAACTATGGCTAAAAAGACCAAAAAATCTGAAAAACCCGTTTTACGTCAGCTGGATGATAAAACGCATATTTCTTTAGCCGGTGAAGTTATAGATAAAAGGATAACCGACACTCTCGAAGAGAATTTTATGCCCTATGCGATGAGCATTATTCTGAGCCGTGCGATTCCGGCAATCGACGGTTTCAAACCGTCACAGCGTAAAATCCTCTATATGATGTATAAAATCGGTTTGCTCACCGGCTCCAGAGCGAAATCTGCAAATATCGTCGGCGAAGTTATGAAGCTCAATCCCCACGGCGATGCTGCTATTTATGACGCTATGGTTCGTCTGTCAAGAGGATATGAGGCTCTTCTTCATCCTTATGTTGATTCTAAAGGCACTTTCGGTAAGGCGTATTCAAGGGATATGGCTTGGGCTGCTTCGAGATATACCGAAGCAAAGCTTGATAAGATCTGCAACGAATTATTTTCCGATATCGATAAAGATACTGTCGATATGGTTGATAATTATGATAATTCAAGAAAAGAACCGGTTCTTTTACCTGTTACATTTCCGACTATTCTTGTCAATTCAAATTCCGGTATTGCGGCCGGTATGGCAAGTTCGATATGCTCATTCAATCTTGAAGAAATCTGCAAGGCTACTATAGAACTTATTAAGAATCCAAAAGCCGAAATCTATGATATCCTTCTTGCTCCCGATTTTCCGGGCGGAGGTTATCTTCTCTATGACAGAAGCGCTATCGAAGAGATTTATACTACCGGCAGGGGAAAAATTAAACTACGCGCCAAGTATAGTTTTGATAAAAACAACAGCTGCATTGATATTTATGAAATCCCCGCAACAACTACTATTGAGGAAATTATCGATAAGGTAATCGAAAAAACAAAAGACGGAAAATTCAAGGAAATTAATGATATCAGAGATGAAACCGGCATCGACGGCCTCAGAATCACCATTGATGTAAAAAGAGGAACAGATCCTGACAAGCTCATGCAGCGCCTTTTTGCGGTAACTCCGCTTGAATCCGCTTTTAATGCAAATTTCAATATTCTTGTAAATAACTATCCCAAAGTTATGGGCGTTTACGAGATTCTCAATGAGTGGATAGCGTTCAGGTCCGACTGCGTCAGAAGAAGAACAGAATTTGAACTGAAAAGATGCAAAGAAAGGCTGCATTCGCTAAAAGGTCTCGAAAAGATACTGCTTGATATCGACAAAGCAATTGATATCATTAAGAATACCGAAGAAGAGAACGATGTTGTTCCGAATCTCATGATCGGATTCAAAATTGACAAGATTCAGGCTGAATATGTCTGCGAAATTAAGCTTCGTCACCTAAATAAAGAACATATTCTAAAACA
>CAMUZD010000243.1 GCA_947165115.1 uncultured Clostridia bacterium | reverse complement strand
AGATGGAGCAATAGTTTATACAAGTAATTTTTTATTTGATCCTACAATGAGTGGTCCATATAAAACAGATATTGGTAAATTAGCATATGTTGGAAAACAAGGAGTACTTTGTTTAATGAGTGAATCTATGTATGCTGATAAGAAAGGATATACATCACCATATAATAGAATAGAACCAGTTATAATGGAAGAAATAAATAAGGTTGATGGTAGAGTATTATTTAATATATTTGAAGATAAATTATATAGAATACAAGAATTATTTAATGTTGCTAAATTAACTGATAGGAAAGTAGTAATATTGGGTAAAAAGCTAGAAAACATGATTAATGATGCAATAGATATGAAATACATTGATTTTGATAAAGAAAAATTAGTTGGTTTAAATCATGTAAATGATCCAAATGTTATTGTAATAATATCTGATGATAGAGAAAAGCCTTTTTCAAATATAAATAGGATCATAAAAGGACATGATAAATTTATCAAAATAAGTGAAAACGAACCCCTTGATATAGTCCTTGTTGTTGACCAATCGGGATCTATGACCCGCAGAATAGACAGCGACAAAGATGCTGACCCGAACAAAGGCGAGCTCAGCAGGAGGGACTACCTTGTAGCTACAGCAAAGGATTTTGTTGAATCCGTAAAACAGAACGCCGAAAAGAGCGGCGCCGAACACCGTATTTCAATTGTAGGATTCGGCTCAAGCACAAAGCCTAACGGTTGGCCGTTGAATCGATCGTTCACTGCATATGAGAACACAGAGGTATTAACTGTCAGAAGCGGTGAACCCGTCAATTACAACAATAGAAAAATAGCCAATGCCTATAAGAATTCTCTGATGAATGCTGTTTCAGACTATTCTTTGATTATGACGGCAATAGACCGAATTGGAGCCTCGGGAGCAACAGCAGCAGAGCTTGGTCTTAAAATGGCTTCTCAAGTGCTTGAAAGTAATGAATCCGACAGGAAAAAAATCGTTGTATTCATTACAGACGGCGAACCGACACACTGGGATGGTTTCGATGATAATGTTGCTTATGATGCTGTCAACGAAGCTAAAATACTCAAGAATAAGGGCGCATTGATTTATTCAATAGCAATATCAAACAAAGCAGATCCCAACGGTGAAATTTCTGAAAACTTCAACAGATTCCTGCATGGAGTTTCTTCCAACTATAAAGAGGCTTCGTTTAATAATCTTGGAGCCGGAAGCAAAAATAATGGCTATTTTGTCAGCGTAAACGATGCCGCGGTTCTGAACAAAACATTTGAAAACATTATTGTAAGAAGCGTACTCAAAACTGTAAACTTCAAATCAGTTACACTTTATGATACAATTACAAAAGAGTTTTCAATGACCGTTCTTCAGGAGCAACAGTTCAGAGAAAAATTAAAGAACGAATATGGCATCACCAATACCGATATAACCGTGGACAGAAGAGATGACGGCACAACTTATATCGAAATCCGCAACCTTACTCCCAAGAAACGGTTTAATGAAACCAATATGATGATTGGTTGGGGAGTAAATGTTTCGTTTGATATTACAGCAAATGAATACTCCGTGGATGCCGGAACTTATTACACCAACACCGAGGATGCAGGTGTGATTATAAGCGGCATCAATGTTGATACATTTATCCCTCAAAGTGTTACCTTATCGACTGACAGATATATTGTTGAGTATTATCTTGACGAGGCTGTAATATATGATATCGCGGTATATAATGAAGGTGACACAATTACGGCTCCGGATGTTGACTTTGCCTCTTGGCAAATCGGAGACGAAACGGTTGTAACAGAAAAAGTGGCAAAATATTACGCAACCCTCGGAAATGTAGATAAAAAGGTTACATGGATAATTAAGGGAAATAGCCGAACAGAGCACTATGCAGTCGGTGAAAAGATAGTTGCTCCGGAAGTTGACATTCCGAATTTCTCGAGATGGACTCCTGACATCGAACCATATATGGGCAGATTTGATCAGGAATACAAAGCGGAATTCAGCGATCATGTCCATTCCTTTGTAAAAACTATAAAGGGCAAGTGCGACGAAGGTCAGACTGTAATAAGCACCTGTTCCTGTGGTTACACATACAGCGAATCTCTCGCGCCGGGTGAGCATGTTTTTGAAGCGACAATTTACAACACAGAATCAGAAACTATTTCTCATTTCCAGTGCGTCAACTGCAGTTATAATTATGAAAAGGTTCTTACATTCAAATCCAAATCATCCGAAATGGGCGACCTGTATGATTTGAACCTCTTTGAGGACGTAGGTGGAGCGGAAATTCACGAAGACGGAGAAGCAAAATATCTCTATGTCAGAATACCCCTTGTTTCTTTAAGTGAAGATTGCAGGCAGAAGATTGCCAACGATGATGATATCTATGTTTATCATATCTCTGACGATGGATCTCAGGAGCTTTGCAGATACCATATTGATGGCGACTTTATAGTAGTCCATTGCAAATCTTTCAGTTACTATTTGTTTACTTCGCGACTTATATCCGGAGAAATGAATATTAATGATGCAACCTGTGTTCTCAACGGTCACAAATATGAACAACGAAGCGACATTGACAATCATTGGGATGAATGCACCGTATGCGGTGATGTAACAAATGTTGAGCCCCACAGTGACAGCGAGAGAGACCGAATCTGTGATATATGCGGCAGAGACATGAAGGATGCGGCTGCGATAACAACAGAGCTTGACAGGATTTACTTCTATTTCAATGATTCAGTAAATCTTGGAGCCAAATCAACCTGGGGCAAACTCATTTATTCTTCGAGCAGCGAAAAAGTCGCCAAAGTTGATGAAAACGGCAATGTTACCGGAACCGGTCGCGGCCGCTGCACAATTACAGTAACCGTTGAAGGGACAGATATCAGTAAAGAAATCAAGGTCAGAACCGATTACAGATGGTGGCAGTGGATACACTGGCTGCTGTTTGGTTGCATCTGGTATTTCAAGCGCCTGTCATTCTGGGATATTATTGAATTCTTACCACAACTGCTTCAAAGCATATCTCGTGAAATTCTTAATGTTTTATTTAAGTTTTAAGCTTGTTAAAAAATAGTATCACTTCAAGTGTAAAAAACCAGCTGTAAACTTCTGATAATTCAAATCAAATACCTAATAGCACTACAATGATTAATCACCCGATGAATTAGGCTCATCGGGTGATAATCATTTTCGGAGTAAACCGTGGTATCATCAAATTGCATAATTGTAGAAATCATTTAATTTACAAGGCATTGTGGCATTTCTTTTGACTCCTCTATAGGAAGAGGAATAATCGGACGACTGACAACAAATATTTCTTACATTTTTAAGGGTACGGAGAACATTGAAATCTCCGTTCCCTTTGATATTTAAGGATTCTGTTTCAAAATGTGGCGAAATAAATGGTAATGGGAAATGATGTTGCTTTATTCCTCCCTCGGCACTTTTGCCGTAATCATATCGGTATCCGA
Source organism: uncultured Clostridia bacterium (assembly GCA_947165115.1). Taxonomy (GTDB): domain Bacteria; phylum Bacillota; class Clostridia; order Oscillospirales; family Acutalibacteraceae; genus CAG-177. The sequence continues at coordinate 80 of CAMUZD010000243.1, read as the reverse complement.
TAGTCTGAAATTGTATCTGAATGTGTCATAATCGTCCTTTGACAGCTCGCCCCGTCTCATCGCTTTTCTCTTCCGGTTCC
>CAMUZD010000242.1 GCA_947165115.1 uncultured Clostridia bacterium | reverse complement strand
ATATATGTTGACACATTTTGTTTTGTAAATTATAATTGACTTGTAAATAATTAAAAGTATTATACTATAATATATCCGTAAATTCAACCGCAATTTATTTTGAGCAGGGTGTGATGATGTGAAATGCTCGGTATGCCCGCGCGGATGCAGTGTCGACCGCGCTGAGAATATAGGATTCTGCGGGGTCGGCGAAAGCTTCAGAATCGCGAGAGCCGCTCCTCATTTCTGGGAGGAGCCGCCGATCAGCGGGGAAAAGGGCTCGGGAGCAGTCTTCTTTTCGGGCTGTAATCTCAGATGCGTCTACTGCCAGAACGGCGTTATCAGCAGCGAATGCTTCGGAAAAGATGTCTCCGACATTCAGCTTATGAAAATCTTTGATAATCTTATAAATCGGAGCGTTCACAATCTCAATCTTGTCACTCCTTCGCATTATGCGCCGAAGCTCGCTGAGGTTCTCAGAGAGTTTAATTCACCCGTCCCCGTCGTATATAACACCTCATCATATGAAAAGGTCGAAACGCTGAAAATGCTTGAAGGGCTTGTGGATATCTATCTGCCGGATATCAAATATTATGATTCCGCTCCCGCGCTCAAATATTCATACGCCCCCGATTATTTTGAGGTAGCCTCAAAGGCGGTGCTCGAGATGTTCCGCCAGACCGGTCAGCTTGAAACCGATGAGAACGGCATCGCAAAAAGAGGAATAATCATCCGCCACATGGTCCTGCCCGGCAATGTTTCGCAGGCGGAGAAGGTTTTCGGCTGGGTCAGGGATAACCTCGGAGCTGATACATATATCAGCGTTATGCGGCAGTATACTCCGTTCGGAAAAGCCAAGGAAATAAAGCCCATTGACAGGCCTCTCTCATCCCGCGAGTATTCGATAGTCAAATCAAAAATCAGAGAGCTCGGCTTTGAAAATGTCTTTTATCAGCAGAAGGCATCGAGCAGCGAAAATTTTATTCCCGCTTTTAATCTTGAAGGTGTTGACCTTTAAGAATTTGTGTGATAATATTTATTTAACCAATTAAGGAGGGTTTATCCATGAAAAAGACCAAAGGATTTTTCGGCGAATTCAAGACTTTCATCATGAGAGGCAATGTTATTGACCTCGCAGTCGGCGTTATCATCGGCGGCGCATTCCAGGCAATCGTTAATTCCCTTGTAAACGATATCATTATGCCCCTCATCGGCCTCATCACCAAAGGCAGCTTTGAGAATCTTTTCGTTGCTCTCGACGGCAAAGAATACGATACCCTTGCCGCGGCTCAGGAGGCGGGCGCAAACGTCCTTTCCTACGGCGTATTCATCAGCGCAATCATCAATTTCATCATCATGGCTTTCGTCATTTTCCTTATCGTGAAATCAATCAACAAGCTCAATGACAAGGTCAAGAAGCCCGAAGAGGAAGCCGCTCCGACCACCAAGGTCTGCCCGTTCTGCAAGAGCGAAATCGCAATCGATGCCACCAAGTGCCCGCACTGCACTTCCGCAATCGAAGAAAAAGCAGAATAATTCATTTTCAATTCATTTCCGCCCGTTGTCTTTGCTTCGGGCGGTTTTGTTTAACGGAGATTTATTATGATTATCAAACTTCTTTCATCCCTTGAAAAGGTCTTTTCCGATAGAGAGCCTGTCTGCGAAGAGCGCTCGGCTTATTCAATGTTCAGAAACGAGCGGCTCTCGTTTCAGCTCGCTTTCCGCGCGGATGAAGACGGCGAAGTGAAAGCGCTTGTCGATGAAAAATACGCACCGTATATTTCCGTTTTCGCCGTTGGTGATGAGCCGGTTGTAAAGGCCGCCGACGAGAGTGCCGATGACTTTTTTATCAGCAAAGAGCCCGGCAATTATCCCGATATCCTTTTCCCGGGCAACATTATAAATGCGAAAGCAGGAAACTGGTATTCCTTCTGGTTTGAATTCGCGCCCGTGAATCTGACGGGGGAGCAGAGCATAGACATTTCTCTTGGCGGCATTGTCAAAACGCTCAAAGTCAGTATTATCAATGCGGAACTGCCGAAGCAGGAGCTTATTTATACCAACTGGTTTCACTGCGATGCCATCTGTGATTATTACGGAGTTGAATTCTTTTCTGATGAATTTTTAAGAATACTCAGGAATTTCATCAGAACCGCCGCGGATCACGGCATGAACTGCATTCTGACTCCGCTTTTCACCCCCGCCCTCGACACTCAGGTCGGCGGGGAGAGAACGACCACTCAGCTTGTCGGAGTGAAAGTGAACGGCAATTCCTATGAATTCGACCTTTCGAGGCTTAAAAAATGGGTTGATATCTGCCTTGAAAACGGCATTGAATACTTTGAAATGAGCCATTTCTTCACCCAGTGGGGAGCGGAGCATTCGCCCAAGGTTATGGCAACCGACGAAACCGGCGCAGAAAAGAGAATTTTCGGCTGGGAGACCGAGACTCACAGCGAGGAATATAACCGCTTCCTGACCGAACTTTCCGTCTGCCTCAAGGCTTTTATCGAAGAAAACGGCCTTCACGACAGAGTCTTTTTCCATATCTCCGATGAGCCTGGCGGAGACCAGCTTGAAACTTATATGTATCGCGCCTCGCTCATCAAAAAGATTTTTGCCGGCTACCCGGTGATTGACGCGCTCTCCGACTATGAATTCTATAAAAACGGCGCGGTCGATATCCCGATTCCGAGCGAAAATCATATCGAAGAATTCGCAGGCAGGGTTGAGCATTTCTGGACCTATTACTGCAGCGGTCAGAGAAATCATTATGTTCCCAACAGATTTATCGCCATGCCGTCTGTGAGAACTCGCGTTTTCGGCGTTCTCGCGGCGAAATATGATGTTGAGGGCTTCCTGCAGTGGGGATATAATTTCTATAATTCAGTTCTCTCTAAGCAAAAAATCAACCCATATGAGACGGCGGACGCTCTGGGCGGCTTTGAGGCAGGCGATTCGTTTGTGGTCTATCCCGGCGAAAACGGCGAAGTTATCTGCTCTCTGCGCCTCAAAGTCATCTATGATTCTTTTCAGGATTACAGGGCGCTGAAACTCCTCGAATCCCTTGCAGGAAAAGAAAAATCAGACGCGTTGACAGGCGAAATCACGTTTAAAAACTACCCTCACGAAGCCTCCTGGCTGCTTGACCTCAGAGAGAGAATAAACAGCGAAATTCAGGCAAATTTGCAATCTGTTTAATCGGATTATTTGACAAATGGCGCTAAATGTTGTATAATGACCCAAGCAAATACCCAAAATCTATATGGAGGTAAAATTATGGATTTCGTAAATCAGGCTCTTGAGATGGTAAAGAATCTGCTTGGTTTCCTCGGTGAGTTCGAAGCTTCCGGAATTGTTGCTATAGTTCAGAAGTATCTCGGCGGTATCGATCTTTCCGCTATCACCGCTTTCCTTTCCAGCATCCTTGCTATTTTTGGCCAGGCTGCGTAAGTCAGGAAATCACTCTCAAGTGAAAACAAAAAATGAGCGGCTCAGCCGCCCGAAAAGCCCGCAGGGTTATCCCTGCGGGTCATTCTTTTTATATAGAACATACTGCCTTTCGTAGGGGCGCGGGTCTCCGGTGGAGACCTCTG
>CAMUZD010000241.1 GCA_947165115.1 uncultured Clostridia bacterium | reverse complement strand
CCTCAGCGCAGCGGCTACGACGGTTCTGTCGTCAACGCTCAGTCCTGCCTGATGCATGAGAGAATCGATTTTATCAACTGCGCTCTGCTCACCTCTGCCCTGCTTCTTATCGCAGAGAGCGGCAAAATATCTGCGGATGATTTCCGCCTTGGATGCCTCTTTACAGACTTCATCATCGCTGATGCAGTAGCCAGCCATATTGACGCCCATATCCGTAGGTGATTTATAGGGTGAAACGCCGTTGATCTTTTCAAAAATGGCATTGAGAACGGGAAAAGCCTCAACGTCTCTGTTATAATTGACTGTTGTTATGCCGTAAGCCTCGAGGTGGTAAGGGTCAATCATATTGACATCGTTGAGGTCGGCGGTTGCTGCTTCATAAGCAAGATTGACAGGATGTTTGAGCGGGAGATTCCAGATGGGGAAGGTCTCGAATTTAGCATAGCCGGCCTTAACTCCCCTTTTATTCTCGTGATAAAGCTGGGAGAGGCAGGTTGCGAGCTTTCCGCTGCCGGGACCCGGAGCAGTTACTGCGATAAGCGGTCTCTCGGTTTCGATATATTCGTTCTTACCGAAGCCGTCATCGCTGACAATGAGAGGGAGATTATAGGGATAGCCGTCGATGGGATAGTGAATGAATACTTTTACGCCGAGGGATTCGAGCTTCTTTTTGAATGCGATTGCAGACTGCTGACCGCTGTATTGAGTCAGGACAACGCTGCCGACATAGAAATCGGTAGCCCTGTAGGCATCGATGAGGCGGAGAACGTCGGTATCATAGGTGATGCCGAGGTCGCGGCGGATTTTATTGCTCTCTATGTCGCCGGCATTGATGACGATAACTATTTCAACTGCATCGCCGAGTTTCTTGAGCATCTGGAGTTTGCTGTCGGGTGCGAAGCCGGGCAGCACGCGTGAGGCGTGCATATCATCAAAAAGCTTGCCGCCGAGCTCAAGATAAAGCTTGCCGCCGAATTCGCTGATTCTCTTGGAAATCATCTCGGACTGCTTCGTGATATAAGCCGCATTGTCAAAACCGATTTTATTCATTCAAATACCCTCTCTGTCTGAAAAACTACTTTGAAATTATATAACAATCTTGATTTCAATTCAAGAGAAAAATCAAAAAATATTGATAAAAAACACAATATATGGTATAATCCCGAGCAAAGGATGTGATTATATGGCAATCGCAGTGCCGGCAAAGCTTCTGGAAAGAACAGAGAAATATGCCTCCAGAATTGCGCAACACAGCGAGAAATTATCAATAATGTATAAGAAATGCTGCCTCAATACTCTCGAAACGGCGGCTGAATATCTTGACGATGGCTCAGTATTCGTGCTGACCGGCGATATTCCCGCAATGTGGCTGAGAGACTCGACAGCCGAGGTTTCGAATTATATACCCGCCGCGGCAGAGGATAAGGATACAGCGGCAATCATCAGAGGCGTAATCAGGAAGCAGAGGGAATATATAAAAATCGATCCTTACGCGAACGCCTTCAAAAAATCTCCCGATTCACACAGGGAATTCGACGATTATCCGCGCAATCTGCCGATAGTCTGGGAGAGAAAATATGAAATAGACTCTCTCTGCTATCCCATCCGCCTGGCTTATCTTTATCTGAAAGCAACCGGAGATAAAAGCATACTCGACGATGATTTCATTGAAACAGCAAAAATCACGGTCGATTTATGGATAACAGAGCAGAATCACATTGAAAAATCCCCCTATCGTTTCACCCGAAAAAGATGCAAGGAAAAAGATACGCTTGTCAACGACGGACTCGGCAGGGATGTTGCCTATACTGGTATGACCTGGTCGGGATTCAGGCCGAGCGACGACGCCTGCAGATACGGATATCTTGTAGCATCAAATATGTTTGCTTATGTTGAGCTCGGTCATCTCGAAAAAATGCTCTCTGCTGCCGGATGCGAAGCGGAATTGATTGAAAAGGTTAAGAAACTGCGCGGCGAAATATATGAGGGAATCAACGAATACGCAGTGGTTACGGCAGAAAACGGAAAGAAAATATTTGCAAACGAGGTTGACGGCAAGGGCAATTATTTCTGCTACGACGACGCTAATGTTCCTTCCCTGCTCTCGGCTCCGTATCTCGGATACTGCAGGGCAGACGATGAAATATACAGGAATACGCGCGAATTCATATTAAGCAAAAACAATCCTTACTATTATGAAGGAAAATACGCAAAAGGAATCGGCAGCCCGCACACTCCCGAGGGATATATCTGGCACATCGCGCTCTCTATGCAGGGGCTGACAAGCGACAATCCGGACGAAATCAGAGAGCTTCTTAAAATGCTTGAAACAACCGACGCCGGCACATATCTGATGCATGAGGGCTTCAAGGCCGACAACCCGGATAAATTTACCAGGCCATGGTTCAGCTGGAGCTGCTCGCTCTTCGCAGAACTCTGCGAAAAAGCCGTCAACGAGGGAATTATTTAATTTTTGAAAAAAACTCTTGCAAATTATAAAATTATATGATAATATAATACGCGTTCCGTGTGAACGCGACACGCTGCTATGGCTCAGGTGGTAGAGCGCATCCTTGGTAAGGATGAGGTCGGCAGTTCGAGTCTGCCTAGCAGCTCCATGAAAAAGCACTTGCTCAGCAAGTGCTTTTTTCAATATCCAAAACAGATTTCACCGGTGATAATCATGAAAACAATCGCAAAAATATATAATGATTATGAATCAAAATTCGGAGTTCCCAGGCAGGCGGGGCTGGTCGAGGGCGAAAACAGTCTGATAATATTTGAGCCCGAATACCGCGTCCCGGAAGCACTCAGAGGAATTGAAAATTCAAACTACCTCTGGCTGATATGGGAATTCAGCGAATTCAGGGATAAGGAATGGTCTCCTACCGTGCGGCCGCCGAGACTCGGAGGTAACAAACGCCTCGGCGTATTTGCCACGCGCTCACCGCACAGGCCGAACCCAATCGGTCTGAGCGCTGTGAGACTGCTCGGCACGGTTCAGACAGAAAACAGCGGTATCGCCCTGAGAGTCAGCGGTGCTGATCTTATGAACGGCACACCGATTTATGATATCAAGCCATATATACCTTACGCAGATATACGACCGGATGCAGTAAACACTCTGTTCGGCGAAGACAGCGCTAAGCTCAATGTGATTATACCCGATGAAATCAGCACAATTCTGCCCGAAGGGAAAGCAGATACACTGAAGGAAATACTTGCGCAGAATCCCACGCCGAGATATATTGATGACCCGGAGCGAGAATACGGGCTCTCCTTTGCGGGATTCAACATAAAATTCATCATTTCGGATGAAACTGTCACAGTAACAAGAATAGAAAGAGAGTAATAGCAAAAGCCGCCGATACAGGCGGCTTAAATTATATCCATATAAAAACCCGGAGCATCCGGCCTTGGGCAGCGGCAGGATGCTCCTCAGTAGGTCCGTCGGCAAAATTTGATATAGAAATATCGGGAGGTCGGACGCGCCTACTGAGATTATATTAGCATATTAAACCCTGTTTGTCAATCATCCGGAGGAAGAATGATGTAACGGGTGTTACGGCGGAAAGAA
>CAMUZD010000240.1 GCA_947165115.1 uncultured Clostridia bacterium | reverse complement strand
GGCCACATAAAAGCCGCTTTTCCGGATATACGGGGTGATAAAGCAGGGGCACACGTGATTTTTTGCTTATTTTTCTATATATGCAGTTCAACATTCGAATTTGCAAATTTACTCATGAGAAAAATATATGATTAAGTGAGAAAAATGAAGAAAAAGCGAGATAACACTTTAATAATTAAAATTTTTGAAAAAATTTGTTGACACGGTGAAAACGTTGTGATAATATATGCAGGCAATAAAAATTTATCTGGAGGAAATCTTATGTCCACGTATATGCCTAAAGCGGGCGACATCACCCGTAAATGGTATGTGATCGATGCAGAGGGAAAACCCCTCGGCAAGGTTGCTGTTGAAGCTGCCAACCTTCTTCGCGGCAAAAACAAGCCCACCTTTACCCCCAACGCTGATTGCGGCGATCACGTTATCATCATCAACGCTGAGAAAGTAGTTCTCACCGGCAAGAAACTCGAGCAGAAAAAGTATTATCATCACACCGGTTATATCGGCCATCTCAAAGAGGTCAAATACGGAACTCTTATGAAGACCAAGCCCGAATTCGCCGTTACCAAGGCGGTTAAAGGCATGATTCCCGATAACACCCTCGGCCGTCAGGCACTGACCCGTCTTCGCGTGGTTAAGGGCGCAGAGCATCCCCATGCAGCCCAGAAGCCCGAGACCTGGGAATTTTAAGAAAGGGAGGCAATAAAGAATGTACGAATCCAATTATTACTACGGCACCGGCCGCAGAAAGAGCTCAGTTGCCAGAGTCCGCGTATATCCCGGCACCGGCAAGATCACTATCAACGAAAGAGACATCGACGATTATTTCGGCCTTGAAACTCTTAAGCTCATCGTTCGTCAGCCTCTCGCAATCACCGACACCGCCGAGAAATTCGACATCGTCTGCAGAGTAGCAGGCGGCGGCGTTACCGGCCAGGCAGGCGCAATCCGCCACGGCATCGCCCGTGCTCTTCTTCAGTTTGATGAAGAGCTCCGTTCTCCTCTCAAGAAGGCAGGCCTCCTTACCAGAGACCCCAGAATGAAAGAGAGAAAGAAATACGGCCTCAAAGGCGCCCGTCGTGCACCGCAGTTCAGCAAGAGATAAGAACACAAAAATTACGAAGCCCTTGTCTTTCAAGGGCTTCGATTTTTATATTCATCATTATCATTGTATATATTACAGAGAAGTATTATTCACTTTCAATACCTGTAAACTTATATCCAGCTTTTTCGACCGTTTCTCTTGCTTTGTCTTCGTCGATGGGGGATTGGGAGAGAATTACTGTCTCGCCTTTTTCATGTGAAGAGACAACATCCTCAACTCCGAAGGCGGTTTTGAATGCCTCGGTGACTCTCGCCTCGCAGTGCGGGCACATCATTCCCTCGATTTTTACTGTAGTCTTAATCATTTTATCTGTCTCCTTATCGGTTTTGAATATTGATTCGTCAAGCACAACTGCCTGCGACTTTTTATTATGTTTCGGGCTGTGAATATTTACAAAATTCAGACGCAGCGCGTTGGTAACAACGCAGAAGCTCGATAAGCTCATCGCCGCGGCGCCGATCATCGGATTGAGTGTCAGCCCGAATTTAATGAAACAGCCTGCCGCGAACGGGATGCAGATCGCATTGTAAAAGAATGCCCAGAAGAGATTCTGGCGGATTTTTTTAAGCGTTTCCCTGCTCAGACGGATTGCCGCCGGAACATCGCCGAGATTGTTTTTCATCAGCACCGTATCGGCCGCGTCGATTGCAACATCCGTTCCTGCGCCTATCGCTATGCCCGTGTCCGCTCTGGTCAGAGCGGGAGCGTCATTTATACCATCGCCGACCATAGCAACTTTTCCGTATTTCTGCAGTTCGGCAATTATCTTTTCTTTGCCGTCCGGCAAGACTTCTGCAATCACTTCATCAACGCCTGCCTGTGTCCCTATTGCGTCTGCGGTGCGCCTGTTGTCACCGGTTAGCATAATGACTTTCATACCCATATTACGAAGCTCCGATATTGCCTGCTTCGCATCGGATTTAATCGTGTCGGCAACTGCAATAATTCCCGCGAATTCGCCGCCGACCGAGAAAAACATCGGCGTTTTTCCCTGATTTGAAAGCTCTTCGGCCTTTTTGATATATTCATCGGGAATGTCCGACTTATCCTTTATAAATCTCAGATTTCCGCCTGCGATTTCTTTGCCGTCAAGCAGAGCGGTGAGCCCGTTGCCCGGCGCGGCTTCAAAGCTGTCAACTTCATATAATTCAAAATTTTCGGCATCTGCGCGTGAGATAACTGCCTTCGCGAGCGGATGCTCGCTTTTTGTTTCAAGGGAAGCGGCAAGCTTCAACAATTCCGTTTCGGTTAAGTTACCCGAGGGTATTATATCTGTGATTTCCGGCGTGCCGTTTGTGACGGTTCCGGTTTTGTCGAGTGCGACTATCTGAGTTCTGCCCGCATTTTCAAGTGAAGCGGCGGTTTTGAAAAGTATGCCGTTTCTCGCGCCGACACCGTTTCCGACCATAATTGCGACCGGCGTTGCCAGCCCGAGAGCGCATGGGCAGCTGATAACGAGCACCGAAATTGCCCTGGCAAGAGCATAGCTGAATTCCCTGCCGAGAATCAGCCATATAATCAAAGTTATAACTGCGATTCCGATTACGGCAGGGACGAAAACCCCGCTGACTTTATCCGCGGTTTTAGCTATCGGAGCCTTGGTAGCCGCCGCGTCGGATACTGTTTTTATTATCTGCGAAAGAGTCGTATCTTCGCCTACGCGCGAGGCCTCGCATTTAATGAATCCCGATTGATTTACTGTGCCTGCGGAAACGAAATCTCCGTTTGCTTTATCGACCGGAATGCTCTCACCGGTGAGCGCGGACTCGTTAATTGCGGTGTTTCCTTCGATTACAAAGCCGTCAACCGGAATGCTCTCTCCCGGCCTTACAATGAATATATCACCCTTCTTGACCTGCTCTGCGGGCACCGTCATTTCCACGCCACTGCAAATCAGAGTTGCAGTCTGCGGAGCGAGTTTTATCAGCGATTTCAGCGCATCGGTCGTTTTTCCCTTTGATCTTGCCTCGAGGGTTTTGCCTATAGTTATAAGTGTGAGAATCATTGCCGCCGATTCAAAATAGAGCTGATGATGAAGCTCTGCGGCATTTGCTTTTTGTGAAGTCATCATAAAGAGAACCGCACAGCTCCATATAAACGATGCTCCCGAGCCGAGCGCGACGAGCGTATCCATATTCGGCGCGCCGTGAATTGCTCCTTTGAATCCGCTTATGAAAAATTTCTGATTGATAATCATCACAACTGCGGCGAGCAGCATTTCAAGAATTGAAAGCGCAATGTGATTATTCTCAAAAAACGCGGGCACAGGAAAATGAAGCATCGAATGTCCCATTGAGAAATACATCAGCACGAGCAGAAAAACAGCCGATGCAATAAGGCGGAGTATCAGCTTTGGCGTTTCTGTATCTTCAAGTGAATCAGCGGATTTGCCTGATTCGGTTTTCTCTTTTGATTTCAGCTCTGCGCCGTAACCCGCGTCAGTGACCGCCTTTATGATTTCGGCGGGAGACGCGCC
>CAMUZD010000239.1 GCA_947165115.1 uncultured Clostridia bacterium | reverse complement strand
AAATAACCAATTCTGTATCATGCAGCAAGCCCGCATCGGTAATTCCGGTGCGGGCGTTTTTTGTTTTCTATTCAATTTTGCGTCAAATCTGACGCATTTTCATTTTACAATTTTCTAAATGTGTCAAATACGGGATATACGGCAAAAATTCAGACTTTTCCGTATAATTAGTATGAGGGGCAAGGCCGAGGCCGGACATTGCCTCTTAATTTTTTTTACGAAAGGCAGGTGTAATAGACCTATGATCCGGCTTCACTTCTATTAGCGCGTTTTTGTACCTTCATCCGATGGAAATCATTCGGATGAGGAAATCATCGGCTGTAAAAAACTGAGAGGAAAACGGTACAAAAACACCGATACGGTATCGGTGGTTATTTGCCCAAAACAGCCACTCTCGAAAAATCTTACATTTTTTAAGGAGAACATTTTATGCCCAGAAAACAAAAAGAGGTTCATCTCTTCTGGCCTCTCGGCGATGACGAGATTCAGGTCGAAAGCGATGACAAAAAACTCAATCAAAAGATTCTCGAACTCAGAGAAGCAAAGCCGGAGGCGGCAGTCATTATTGATGGTGACTACGCTCCGGCTTTTTTACGTGCCGCGGTAAAAACGGAATACATTACCGTTTCAGTTCGCAAAACGGCAAGTAAGATTACCGACGCCCAGAAAAAGGCTCGCTCCGAGATCGGGAGAAAAACAACAAATCTTATCTGCAAAGGAGAGAACCCAAAATGATTGATTATCAAAAACTAAAAGAAAAAGTCTCTGTAAGAGACTACGCCGAAAGTATCGGCTATGAAATCTCAGGCAACGGTATGATCCGCTGCCCGTTTCACAATGACAGAACTCCGTCAATGAAGATTGATGAGAGTCACTATCACTGCTTCGGCTGCGGAGCGCACGGCGATGTTATCGGTTTTGTAGCAGAGCTCTACGGCATCAGCAACAGCGCTGCCGCGAAAAGGATCATGGATGAATTCGGACTCGACGGCGATGATTATTCCCGTTCCGATAATCCGCCGCCGGCAAAGAAGAAAGAGTCGCTCAGGGAATGGCGCAACAATACCGTTGCCTATTACATTTATCTTGAAAAAGCCATGAAGAAGTGTATAGACGAGTATAAGCCAAAAGAGAGCGACGAAACGCTTCATCCGATGTTTGCTTATTCGGTAAAGAATATAGGGTACATCGGATATATCATCGACTGCCTTATGGACTGTATGACTGACGATGAAATCCTCAGGGTGAAAGGGATGATAGAAGACAATGGATGAAAATGAAAACTTAAGACCCGATGTTTCCTGGCTGCTGGAAAAAGGGAAGATTGATGAGGATGCCTTCTGCAAGATGTTTGTTGAGAGGCATCCTTTAATTTGTATCAACGGAGTCTTCTATGATTATGACGGCGTTATCACTGACGAGAGCGTGCTCGCCGCCGAAATAAACTCCATAATCAGTGAGTTTGTGAAAACATCACTTTCCATGAAGATTAAAAACATTATGGAACTGCTCCGTATATACTGCCGCAGCGATGCCCTGCCTCTCTATGAAGACAGAATCTTTATGAAAAACGGAACTCTCTATCTTGACGGCAGATTTGAAGAGAAAAAGTGCTTTTGTATGAACAGGCTCAATATCAATTACAGCATCGAACACAAAAGCTGTCCGGTATGGCTTAAATTCATCGACGAACTCTTTTATGAGGAAGATATTCCCACCGTCCAGGAATATCTCGGCTATCTGCTGATTCCCTCTACAAGAGGTCAGAAGATGATGATTATCAAGGGTGAAGGCGGAGAAGGCAAATCAAGAATAGGCATAGTGCTCAAAAAGATATTCGGCGCGAGTCTCTACACGGGAAGTCTTCAGAAGGTGGAATACAGTCCGTTCGCGAGAGCATGTCTTGAGGATATGCTTGTATTTCTTGATGACGATTTAAAGCTCGGCGCTCTGCCCGACACCAATTATATCAAATCCATAGTAACCGCCGAAGAGGAAATGGATGTTGAGAAGAAGGGAAAACAGAGCTATCAGAGCAGAATTTATTCGAGGCTGCTCGCTTTCGGCAACGGTTTTCTTGTTTCGCTCTATGACCGCAGTATGGGTTTCTTCAGGCGGCAGCTGATTATCTCAACTAAACCCGTGCCCGAGGACAGAGTCAATGATCCGTTCCTCGCCGACAAGATGTGTGAAGAGGCTGAACAGATATTCTGGTGGATGCTGGCGGGACTCTGGCGGCTCATCAAAAACAACTACCGGTTCACCGAGAGCGAGAGAAGTATCGCCAACCGTGAGGAAGCGATGAAGCAGGGCAGCAACTATGAGGACTTCGCCGAGTCCGAAGGGTACATCGAATTTGCGCCCGATTATGTAATCACGTCCCAGATGCTGGTCGAGATATATAAAGTGTGGTGTCACGAAAACGGAGCGAAGCTCGGCAACACGCAGTCCATGCTCACATTCTTCAAGAATAACTCCGGCAAATACGGCATAACTCCCAGCAACAAGATAAAAATAAAGGGAGAAACCCGTAAAGTAAAGGGTTTCAAGGGTATGAGACCGTGCTTCACTCGATATCCGAGCGGAAACGCGGGCCTCGGTCCCGTCGCTTACAGCACCAATGTAACCATTGAGGACACGAGCTATGACGATGATTAAAAATTTTCACACGGACTTAAGAATCGGATGTACCGGTGTACCCGAAGGTGGGACACCGGTACTTCCGTTTTCGAACTCCAGTCAATATTTTTTTAAGGAGATGATTTTATGGCAAAATACGCGATAATGCGCTTTATGAAACTTAAGGCGGCTGGATGTGGCGGTATCGAAGCTCACAACGAAAGAACCAAATCGGAATACAAGTCAAATCCCGATATTAAGAAGGAAAAGAGCAAAGATAATGTGCATCTTGTTAAGCCTGCCGACACTTACAGAAACCTCTGCAAAGCGCTGATTGAGAAATTCGGGTGCCGTACCAGGAAGGACAGCGTATATATGGTTGAAACCGTAATAACGGCGAGTCCCGATTTCTTTACAAAAATGAGCAAGAAGGACACCGACAGATTCTTCGAGAGCGCGCTGGACTTTTACAAAAAGAAGGTCGGCGCCGACAGAATCATATCGGCTGTGATTCATTACGATGAAAAAACACCGCATATGCATCTTGATTTCTGCCCGATAACCAAAGACGGCAGACTTTGCGCCAAAGAGATTATCGGCAACAAAAAGGATCTCATAAAGTGGCAGGATGAATACCACAAATATATGAGCGCCGAGTTTGCCGAACTCAACAGAGGCAAGAGCAGCGATGTCACTGGCAGAACCTATATTCCCACTCAGCTTTTCAAGAAGGGTATCAATCTTTCGAAGAAACATAAAAAGATTATCGACTGTATTGATTCCCTTTCAGTCTTCAATATGAAGGAAAAGAAAGCGGAACTCGAAAAGCTGATTAAAAAGTATGAAAAGGAATACAAGGAATATGCCTCCGAGGTCAAAATCTATGCCGATTCATTTGACGCTCTGAAAAAAGAAAACAAGAAGCTTCAGAACGACAGCAAAATCAGTATGGAAACCAGGCTTC
>CAMUZD010000238.1 GCA_947165115.1 uncultured Clostridia bacterium | reverse complement strand
ACTCATGCTTTCGGTGACATCGGTCTGAGGATAAGAGCCCAGATTAAAATGTTTATAATCAATCCAACCGTCAGAACTGCCGGTTCCGTCGGAAGCGGGAGATTCAGGTTCATAGCCGCCATTCTTTATAAGGTTCGCTGAGACAGTATCTCCGTTATCCGTAACAGTAAAATTTGCCACGGAATCAAAGTACCCCTGAGCGGATACCGAAACAGAGTGATTACCCTGCTTAAAATACAGCACTGCTTTTCCGTTTTCGTCAGCCGTTACTGTGTTGTCATCCCACTTTCCATCACCGTCGTTATCACATAATCCGTCAGAAGAAGTTAATACAGCACCGGGAACAACCGACGTAGTTCCATCCTTTTTTTCGTTTACAAAGAACGAAATCATCCTATAACCTGAAAGTTCTCTTGTATATAGTGGAGACTCATATTTGCAGCACAAAGCTGACATATCCGAATCAAGTGCAAACGCTCTTAACAAAAAGTATTCGGGCATTGAAGGAATATCAATACTAACCTTTGCGTTTGCGGCATTAATATCAACATCTTTGATACCGGATGCAAGCATTTTTCCGCTGTCCTGATCATAAATTGCAACAACAAGTCTACATGGCACACTGTTTATTAAATCAACGCTCGCAGTCTTTCCATCTATCTCAACAAAAGAAATACTTACATCATCCGATGATACCTTGGGAGAGTAAATTGTATTGTTATTCAGAAGAGCAAAAGTACTCAGCGTCATCATTCCGCTCAGCAAAATTGCGCAGAGCAGAATTGTTATTATTCGATTAAACCTTTTCATGTCAACCACCTCGCCGAACTTACATATACCATCTTAATTGTAACACCATTTCCGAAATAAATGCAATACTTATTATTGCTGACAGCGTCAAAATATCAAGAATTTTTAACAGTTTCGAATAATAAAATCGGCAATGTCAGATATTACTTCTTCGCCGATATGACGCTCTGTGCTGTATTCCTTTGAAGCCTTGAGTATATCGCTGTACATCGCATCAACAAAACAATGATTAAGATTAGGATAAAGCTTGAATTCAGTGCTTTCGCGGCCGGCCAGAATTCTTCTGAATTCGGCAAAATCATCATCGGCAAGAACCTGAAAATCCTTTCCTCCCTGCATAATCAGAGCGGGTTTTGTGCTTTCAAGCAGATAATCGGCGGCAGTTTTCCGACCCATTTCCTTGAAATAATAAAGATTTGTGCCGCCCGCGAATTTCTTACTCTTTGCTTCATCATCGGTCATCTCATAGAGGCCGTCAAATTTCTTTGCAAATATTTTATATTCAAGCGAAACGATGAGTTTAAGAATGCCTTTTCCGCCGGCCTGCTTCAACTGTCTGACAACTATATCCTCGAGGCGGTGAGGAGTGCCCGCCATCAAGATAAGCCCTCTGGCATCCGCGCCCTCAGAATCGATACGCGGAGCGAGCATTGCGCCCATACTGTGGCCGAGAATAAAAATGCGGGCGCTGTCTATTTCGGGAGTCTCTTTGAGAAGATTTGCCGCAAGAACTGCATCATCAATCGTTTCCGATTTAACTGTAACCTCGCAATTTCTCATTTTACGAGCGTGAGCGAAAGTGCGTTTATCATAACGGATTGAAGCAATGCCATGACGGGCGAGGCCCTCTGCAAGGTCCTTGAAGGGAGTAAGCTTCATTACTCTTTCATCCATATTGCTCGCGCCGGAACCGTGAACCATCACAACCGCAGGCACGGGCGAGGAAGAATCGTCGGGTAACGAGAGTATTCCTTTGAGCGGGAACTCCGTTCCCTCACCGATAATTATATCTCTGCGTTCCATATTAACACCTCGTTGAAACTATTATATCAAGTAAAACTATAAGTGCGGATTACTGTTTTTGAAGCAAAGAGAACATCATTATAATTGAAATATACATTACCTTCTTTTTCAATTATGCAGAGGCCTTCCGCTTCAGTAAAGCCGTTTCCCATATCTCTGATAAAAGTTTCTTTGACTTCTCCGGAATTCAGGTCAACCGAATAGGTGACTTTTTCATTTTCTCCGTCATTGCTTGAAAGATAAAGCGTTTCACCGTATATGTCTCCGCCGGTAATTTTAGTTAAAACTCTGTCGGTTTTTATACTGCCTTTATATGAAAAATCGGCGAGATTCAGCATCCTGATTTCATCAACCTCACGCGCCTGCGTGTAATAAACCGTATCATTTTTAATACACAGCCACGGAAAATGACCGTTCCCCTGCCCTTCAGCCGGCAGAATATGATATTCAACGAATTCAAGGCTTTCGGCATCAAAAACCATAACAGCGGGATCCTTGAAAAGAAACGCTTCGCACGCGGCGTAAATCCTGCCGTCATAATATGCGCAGTCGCCGAGGTGTGAATATCCTTTTTGAATCAGTTCTGCAGGAAGGCACATATCGTTGCAGGCAAGTATTTCGCCTGTCTGAGAATTGATTCTGACTATCGCATTATAATTGAGAAACTTTATACAGCCCGTCCCGTAAAAATTTTTGCCGTCAGCGGCTATGCCCTGGCAGAATGCGGCGCCGTCCGAATACAGATACTCAAATTCGTTTTCCGGTTTCAGAGAGCCATTTTTTACTGCAGAAGGCGCTGAGAATAAACCGCTCAGGGTAAACAGAGCAGTAAAAAGAAGCCATACGGATTTTCTGAGAAAGGTAAATATAAATGACATAATATGCCTCCCTGATTATTATATCATAACCGGATTCCGGATTCAATCGCATAATGAACTTCATTGCAGAAAAATGCCCGCTCCATTCGGAACGGGCGCAAAAGCTATTAATTATTTTCCGAAATATACTGTCGGGAGCAGACCGAAGAGGCCCTTGAAGAACGAAATAATTCTTCCGAAGAAACCGCTGTTTACCTCAGCCTTATCCGTCTTATGAGGGGCGGATGCGTAAATTCTGCCGCTTAAATCGACAATGTAGGTGGCAAAAGTCGTATCCTGAGTTATTTCGTCAATTTCGTAAGTTACTTCTTAATTATTGCCGACGGCAACCTGCTCATTATTTGCAAATATTGCAAGAGAGTATTTATCGGGACATTCTCGGCGGTCGAAGTGATAACGACCTTTGATTTATAATCAACCTTTTTCTGTTCGCCATCATTGAAAGCGACATTTCTGGGCGAAGTAAATGTATCATCCTCAAAGGTGACAAAATAATAATTAACTAAATAATATTAAAAATATTGACTAACAGGAGTTTTTTAAGTTATAATAAATTGTTAAGGAACAAACCAAAGGAGAGATTATTATGCTCAGTTTTGAAAAATCGATATTCACACTAACGATGAGATTGAAATGCTTGCCGATTCTTTCACGGATATGAACGTCAAGCTGAAAGAATACATAAAGCAGAACGAAGCAATAACTGCAGAAAAGGAAAGAATCGGCGCAGAACTTGAACTCGCGAAAAAGATTCAGGCGGATATGCTGCCGAATATCTTCCCGCCGTTCCCCGAAAGAAAAGATTTCGATATCTACGCCATGATGACTCCGGCAAAAGAAGTCGGCGGAGATTTCTATGATTTCTTCATGATA
>CAMUZD010000237.1 GCA_947165115.1 uncultured Clostridia bacterium | reverse complement strand
GGTCGTGCGATGGAAAAGACGATTGACGGTAACTACTTGAGCGATTTGCAGGAACGTTACGACCATCATTTTTGGCATTATCCCGATGCTCCGGTTCTCATCATCAATACGGATAATATTGATTTTGTCCATAACGAAAACCATTTGCAATTGGTGCTAGATGCTGTTGCGTCTTGCCCAAGTCAAACGACATACTTTGTTCCAGAAGGTAATTAATCATGCAGATAATTAAGTCTATCGATTCCCTACGTGAAACGCTTGCTCCTCTTGCAAAAAGCGGTAAAAGAATCGGTATCAATCCCAGTAATTGCCGCCAATTTCATCCGCTCTCCCGAGCAGGCTGAGAAACAGCTCGAAGAGGGATATCAGGATATGGTGGGCTCGGCGAGAAACTTTATCTGCGATCCGCACTGGGCTCTCAAAGCAAAAGAGGGACGTCCCGAGGATATCCGCCGCTGCATCGGCTGCCTTCATTGCATTGAATCCTTCATTTCAAACGCAGGAGTCGGCAAGCCCGGCGAATGCGCACTGAATCCGGGAATCGGTATGGAAAAGGCATATTTCAATCCCCCGCAGATCGGCAAAGGTAAAAAGGCTGTCGTTATCGGAGCCGGCCCGGCGGGCCTCACTTCCGCTATCGAACTCGCGCGCAGGGGCTTCTCGGTTACCGTTCTTGAAAAAGGCGAAAAAGCGGGCGGCCAGGTCATCACCGCCGCCGCAGGCCACCTTAAGAATAAGCTCTACTGGTGCATTGAGGATATGATGACGCAGGCTGAAAAACTCGGTGTTGAATTCAGATTCAACACCGAGGCAAATAAAGATAACGTTGCCGCCCTGAAACCCGACGGAATTGTTATCGCCACAGGCTCAAAGCCCGTCATTCCGCGCTCAATCAAGGGAATTGACAGGGACAACGTCTGCGCCGCGCCCGATATACTGCTCAGAAAAGTTAAACTTGAGAATAAAAAGGTCGCCGTCATCGGCAGCGGACTAACAGGCCTTGAAACAGCCGAGAATCTCGCGCTTGACGGCAATGATGTCACAATCATCGAAGCCGCACCGTCGGTAGCTCCGAAGGCGTGGTTCCAGCATATTGACGATTCGCTTTCGCGCCTCAATCCCCTCGGAGTAAAAATTCTGACCTCTACCTCGCTTGACAGCATAAGCGACGGCGAAATCACGGTTAAAACAGAGAGCGGAAACAATGAAACACTCCCCTGCGATTATGTAGTTCTCGCGGTCGGCGTGCGCCCCGATAAATCCCTGCTCGACGAAATGCAGAATATCACGGTCAATACGGTTATCGTCGGCGACGCGAATCACGGCGGCAGCATAGGCAAGGCAAATCAGGACGCTTACAGAGAGCTCGGAAGGATAAGATAATTGAAAACCGCAATCAAAGTAATTCTGATACTCATCTCCGCGTTCTGTATTCTCATGAATATAGGGCCTGTTATCGTCTCGGGCGAAAAGAATATCGGCATTGTCGTCGGGCTCGGGCTAGGAGCAATATTTCTCATCTATGCCCTGTTCTTTGATAAAATCAATCACATCATTTATTTAATATGGCACGCTCTGCCGGGCAGAATTCTGCTGATTATTTCGGCGGCAATAATTCTTATATGCGTTACAATCGGGACTTACACGCTCGCGAATGTAATGCGTTACAGCAGGCAGACCGACAAGCGCACGGAATACATAATCGTTCTCGGCTGTCAGGTTAACGGCACAAGCCCAGGCAGATACCTCAGGGCAAGGATTAACAAGGCTTATGAATACCTTGAGGCTAATCCGCAGAGCAAGGCTGTTCTCTCGGGCGGCCAGGGCAGAGGCGAGGATATTTCCGAAGGCCAGTGTATGTTCAACAGCCTGACATCAATGGGAATCGACGCCTCAAGGCTGATAATTGAAGATAAATCCACTTCAACAATCGAGAATTTTGAAAACACAGTCAAAAATCTTAAGAATAAAGGCACAGACATAGATGAAATAACCATTGTCACCAATGATTTTCACGAATACAGGGCATCGCGCGTGGCTCAGCGAAACGGCATCACCGCCTATCCCTACCCGGCTAAAACACCCTGGAACGGCTATCTGCCCTTTGCCGTGCGTGAAGTCTTTGCCATCGGCTATCAGATTTATCTCGGAAGAAACAATCTGAGAAACTGAGTTACCGATAGATCAGCCTGCAAACCCGATTAAACGGAGGAAGAGAAATGAATACTTCAATTATGAAAAAGGCGCTGTCCGTATTTCTTGCCGCAGTGATTCTTTCCGGCGCATGTGTGCTTTTCTTCACGGCATCTGCCGATGAAAGCACTGTAAAATTTGCCTTGGGAACGGACATACATATTGAGAATACAAAAACGGAAATACAGAGTAATTACCCCGAGAGCGAGCTGTATTCCCACGCCTCACGCCCCGGGAATCCATACCACCAGGCGGCTTCGCTGACAAAGGAGTTTCTCAGCCGGAGCGCACAGGAAGGCGCCGAATTCATTCTCATCGCAGGCGACCTTACCCGTAACGGAAACGAAGAACAGCACAGATTCGTCGCATCGCTTCTGTCGGAATTCGAAACAGAAACGGGAATTCAGGTTTACCTTGTGCCCGGGAATCATGATTATTATGCCTCCGCTCCCGATGAATTCAGAGATTACTACGCCGAATTCGGTTATTCGCAGGCGCTTGAATGCGACGAGGCAACAGCATCATACACAGCCGATCTGCCCGGAAATTACCGCCTTATCGCGGTTGATTCAAACGATCCGGGCGAAGACGGAGACGGCTTTAACGCTTCTCTTCTCGGCTGGATTGAAAAGCAGGCGGAAGCCGCACACAACGACGGTAGGGAAATCTTATATATGATGCATCATCCTTTGCTTGAGCATCTCTATCTCGGCAAACTGCTTATGAAGGATTTCATGCTCAGGGACAGCGAATCCGTTGCCGAAAAATTCAGCCAATGGGGAATTCAATATGTTTTCTCCGGCCATGAACACGGCAACGATATCACGAGCTTTACCGGCAAAAACGGCAAGGTCGTTTACGACATTCTGACAACCTCGCTCTCATCCTATCCGCTCGAATACAGAATGGTTTCCATGAATGCAGACGGCGCGGATATTGCGATGAGAAAGATTGAGGAATGCGACCTTGACAGTCTCGTTGACGGATACATCGATGCGCAAAAAGCCCTGATTTCAAGTGATTACGAAGAGTTTGCCCGCGGACTTTTCAAGTATTCCACCGAGAAAAAGATTTTGAAATATGTTTCACCCGATTTCATCAAA
The DNA here is from genome assembly GCA_947165115.1 of uncultured Clostridia bacterium. Classification (GTDB taxonomy): domain Bacteria; phylum Bacillota; class Clostridia; order Oscillospirales; family Acutalibacteraceae; genus CAG-177. The sequence continues at coordinate 294 of CAMUZD010000237.1, read as the reverse complement.
AGAAAGCTGAAGGTCAACGGCGGTCCGCTTTCGGATACACTCGATAATCTTTTCAATACAATTACCGAAACTCTCACAATGCCGCTCTATGATTCCGGCAGCGGCGCAAGCATTGAAAAGCTCGCAAATTCAAAAGGTATTTCTCTTCCGCAATCGGATTATTCTTCGCTGTTTATTTTCTTTGTATTCTCTTATCACACCATCATTAAATTCAACCTTCACCATTTTTTCCATATTAATATCACCCTTATTCTTTACACTCTTATTTTAACAAAAAAAAAGGAATTTGTCATT
>CAMUZD010000236.1 GCA_947165115.1 uncultured Clostridia bacterium | reverse complement strand
ATCAAGCAGCTCGACGAAAAGCTCGACCACGAAAAAGCGGTCAAAATCAAAGAATACGAACAGAAGACAAAAGACGAGGCAGATAACCTCGCGAGAGAAATCATCACCACCGCAATCCAGCGCTGCGCGGCCGACCATACCAGCGAGGCTACGGTATCGGCAGTTCCCCTTCCCAATGACGAGATGAAGGGAAGAATAATCGGCAGAGAGGGCAGAAATGTCCGCACGCTCGAAATGATTACGGGCGTCAGCTTCATAATTGACGACACTCCCGAAGTCATTACGATTTCCTCATTCGACCCCGTACGCAGAGAGATTGCGAGAATCACACTTGAGAAGCTGATTCAGGACGGCAGAATCCATCCGGCAAGAATCGAAGAACTCTACGAGAAGGCAAAGCGCGAGGTTGAGCAGACAATCAAGCAGACCGGCGAAAAAGCGGTTATCGATGCCGATGTCGGCAACGTGAACGGCGAAATCGTCAAGCTCCTCGGCAAGCTCAAATACCGCACCAGCTACGGCCAGAACGTGCTCAATCATTCGCTTGAAGTATCCTATCTCTGCGGCCTTATGGCCACCGAGCTCGGTATCGATCCGAGACTCGCGAAGAGAGCGGGTCTTCTCCACGATATAGGCAAGGCGCTCGACCACGAGATGGAGGGAACACACATCCAGCTCGGTGCCGAATTTGCAAAGAGATATAAGGAGAACGATACAATCGTCAACGCCATCGAGGCTCACCACGGCACAGTTGAGCCCAAGAGCACGGTTGCCGTTCTCGTTCAGGCGGCAGACGCCATTTCGGCGGCAAGACCGGGCGCGAGAAGAGAAGATCTCCAGAACTATATCAAGAGACTCGAAGCTCTCGAAAATATCGCGACAGGCTTCAACGGAGTTGAGCGCTCCTTCGCGATTCAGGCGGGCAGAGAGGTCAGAATTATCGTCAAGCCCGAAGTCATCACCGATGACAAGATGGTTACTCTCGCAAGAGAAATCGCCGAAAAGATTGAGTCCACTATGGAATATCCCGGCGAAATCAAGGTCAATCTCATCAGAGAGACCCGCGCTTTCGGCGTAGCAAAATAATCCGCAAAACAATATTAAATCGGAACGGGCTCGCAGGGAAGCTTGCGGGCCCGTTGATATAGAAAAGAGTTAATTATGGTAATTTTCGCTATAGGCGATGTTGTATCGGACGCGGGATGCGAATTTCTCAGAGCCAAACTCCCCGCTTTCAAAAAAGTCAAAGGCATTGATTTTACGATTGCAAACGGTGAGAATTCCGCAGTCGGCAACGGCATCACCCCACACTCCGCGGATTATCTCTTTGACAGCGGAGTCGATTTCATTACTACGGGCAACCACGTTTTCAAGAGACGTGAGATTTATTCTTATCTCGAAGAAAAGCGCAATATCATAAGGCCGGCGAATTTCCACCCGGAAGCCCCCGGCAGAGGATATGAAATCGTCGATCTGGGATTCACGAGAATCTGCATTATAAATCTCGCAGGCAGAGTCTATATGGACGATTGCGACAATCCTTTTGACTGCGTTGACAGAATTCTCGATGAGGCCGACTGCAGGATAAAGCTCGTCGATTTCCACGCAGAGGCGACTGCTGAAAAGGGCGTTCTCGCTTATTATCTTGACGGCAGGGTTTCCGCCGTCTTCGGCACTCATACGCACGTTCAGACAAGCGACGCAAAAATCCTCCCCGGCGGCACGGGATTCATTACGGATCTCGGAATGACGGGCCCCGCCGAATCCGTGCTCGGAGTAAAGCCCGAACTCGCGATTAACTTTATGAGAACGGGTATGCCCACAAGATTTGACACAGCTCAGGGCAAATGCAGGATGGACGGATGCATATTTGAAATTGACAGCAAAACAGGCGTCTGTGTAAGCGCGCAGGCCGTTTCGGTGGAATAAGATGCAGAAATTACTCGGCTATATGCGCTCTGCGGTTCAGAAATACGATATGATTCACAAGGGCGACAGCATCGCCGTCGGAGTCAGCGCAGGCAAAGATTCGCTTGCACTGCTTGCCGCAATGGCGAGATTCCGCGATTTTTACCCGCAGAAATTTGAACTCAAAGCGATTACAATTGATATGCGCTTCGGCGGAAAAGACGGCGATTTCGGTGAAATTCGAAAACTCTGCGATGAGCTCGGAGTTGAATACACCGTCAAGCCGACCGATCTCGCGCGGTTGATTTTTGACGTGAGGCAGGAATCGAACCCCTGCTCGCTCTGCTCAAAAATGCGCAGAGGGGCGCTCAATAAAACAGCAAGGGAAATCGGTTGCAACAAGGTCGCTCTCGGCCATCATCTTGACGACATTGCCGAGACCTTCGCAATGAATCTTTTCAATAACGCTTCGCTCGACTGCTTTATGCCCGTCACCTATCTCGACAGGAGCGAAATCACGGTCATCCGCCCGATGATTTTCGCGAGAGAGAGTGACTGCGCGAGAGTCGCGAGAAAGCTCAGCCTGCCTGTCAGGGAAAGCGCCTGCCCCGCCGACGGCAACACCGAGCGCGAGGAGGCAAAAAAGCTCCTGACTTCGCTCGAAAAGAAATACGGCAATGTCAGAAGCAAGATTCTGCTCGCTATGCAGAATAAAGAAATAAACGGATATTAAGCTCATTTGCGGAGCAAAAATATGGTTAAATACTATTATAACTTTTTTGAAAAAAAGTTCTTGACATTCAAATAAAAGTGTAGTATTATAATCAAGCCGCTTATAGGAGCGGCCGTTAGGGAGCATAGCTCAGCTGGGAGAGCACCTGCCTTACAAGCAGGGGGTCACAGGTTCGAGCCCTGTTGTTCCCACCAATGGCCCGGTAGTTCAGCTGGTTAGAACGCTAGCCTGTCACGCTAGAGGTCGACGGTTCGAGCCCGTTCCGGGTCGCCACCTTTACGGTGAATGCCTTTGTAGCTCAGTTGGTAGAGCAGAGGACTGAAAATCCTCGTGTCGTTGGTTCGATTCCGACCGAAGGCACCATTTTGCGGATGTAGCTCATCTGGTAGAGCGCCACCTTGCCAAGGTGGAGGTAGCGAGTTCGAGCCTCGTCATCCGCTCCATTCGGAACGCTGATGAAACACTTTAGCGTTCCTTATTTTTTCCGATGACACGATTTATGCCCCGACGGAATATAATTTAATACGGCGACATAGCCAAGTGGTAAGGCACGGGTCTGCAAAACCCTGATTCCCCAGTTCAAATCTGGGTGTCGCCTTTGAAAAAAGCACTTCGTAAGAAGTGCTTTTTTCAGCTAAATCTGTCCTTGCGGACAGGTGAAATCGCCTGCGGCGGTGAAATTCCTTTCGGGAATGAAATTCGCCTTCGGCGAGTGAAAGACAGATTTTTCTATTGTCTTTAAAACTTCAGTCTGTTATACTTTTAACGGATTTTTGTCTTGACAAAGGAGTTTGAAAATGAAAAGGTTACTGTGTTTGATTCTTTCGTTAATCTTTATTTTTAATTGCCTTATTATTGGCGGCTTTGCTGCGGTCACAACAATTACAAGCATTACACCTGCAGACCCTGGCGGGAAGAGTTTTACTGTTGCCGTATGCCAGTCGAGAAAGATTTATATATCCGTTTCTCCGAAAAGTGCGGAGAATAATGTTT
>CAMUZD010000235.1 GCA_947165115.1 uncultured Clostridia bacterium | reverse complement strand
ATTCAGTGTTATCCAAAATATACTCCTTCTGAAATATCGGTATATTTCACATATATTTATACAGAATATATTATATAAGAAAAAACTGCGGGTGTAAAGAGAAAAATTGTGAATAAAAAAATAAGAATAAGCAAAGCCCTCCCCGTGAGGGAAGGGCTGATTTGATTATTATACTTTGTCATTCTGAGGCCGCAGGCCGAAGAATCGCAGGTATAAGAGAATTATTGTTTATGCGTTTATAATATGCTGTTTATTGAGATCCTTCGCTGCGCTCAGGATGACAAGGTATGCCTTACGGGTATTCGTAGGGGCGGATATTATCCGCCCGCAGGACGAAAAGCATTTAGTGCTCCGGTCGATGATACAGTTGTCCGGTTTTATGCTTCGCATTGAATTCAATTTTATTTAATTATATTCACCTTTACTGTTGAAAAACGCGGAAAAGGACTGTATAATAACCGTGTATGATTTCATTTCACAATCAAAGGAGAATACTATGAGCAGATACGAGAGCGCAAAAGAGATTTACGCTTCCTACGGAGTTGACACCGAGGCGGCGCTTGAAAAAATGAATTCGATTCCCCTTTCGGTTCACTGCTGGCAGGGCGACGATGTCATCGGCTTTGATTCAACCGGCTCGCTCAGCGGCGGAATCCAGACCACCGGCAATTATCCCGGCAGGGCAAGGACTCCGGAGGAGCTGATGGCGGATATCGACAAGGCGTTTTCGCTGATTCCCGGCGTTAAAAAATTAAATCTTCACGCCTGCTACGCGATATTTGACGGCAATTCTGCCGACAGGGACAGCATCCGCCCCGAGCATTTCAGAAAATGGGTTGAATTCGCAAAGGAGAGAGGCATAGGCCTCGATTTCAACCCGACCTATTTCTCGCATCCCATGGTAAAGGACGGCCTCACCCTGACCTCCCCCGATGAAACGGTCCGCAGATTCTGGGTTGAGCACGGCAGGCGCTGCATCGAGATTTCGCAGTATTTCGCCGAGGAGACGGGAATTCCCTGCCTGATGAATATCTGGATTCCCGACGGCTTCAAGGATATCCCCGCCGACCGTCTCTCCCCGAGAATGAGATATAAAAAATCGCTCGATGAGATTCTCTCAATCCCCTACGATAAGAGCAAGGTATATATCTCGGTCGAGTCAAAGGTATTCGGCATCGGCCTTGAGAGCTACACCGCAGGCAGCGCGGAATTCACAATGGGCTACACGATGAAAAACGGACTCGTTCCTCTGATGGATAACGGCCATTATCATCCGACCGAGCTCGTCTCCGATAAGATTTCATCGCTCCTGTGCTTCAACGATAAGGTTGCCCTTCATGTGACGCGCGGCGTTCGCTGGGACAGCGACCATGTGATTCTTCTCGATGACGAAACAAAAGAGATTATGCGCGAGATAGTCAGAAACGACGCGCTTGACAGAGTATTCATCGCGACCGACTATTTTGACGCTTCGATAAACAGAATTTCAGCCTGGGTAACGGGCACAAGGAATGTGCGCAAGGCGCTTCTCGGCGCTCTGCTTGAGCCCTCGGCAAAGAAGAAGGCGCTTCAGGAGAACGGAGATTTCACCGCCCTCATGGCTCTCGGCGAAGAGGAAAAGACTCTTCCCTTCGGCGATGTCTGGGAGGAATACCTCAGCAGGAATTCAATGAAAAACAGCTACATTGCTGACATTAAAGAATACGAAGAAAAGGTGCTGGTGAACAGAAAATGAAAGATATAATGCAGGCTCCCTTCATGATTGAAATGATGCGCACAACCGCGAATATGTACCGCCTGGGCTACGATGAGAGGAACGGCGGCAACATCAGTTGGATGCTCGATGAGAACGAAGTCGGCGAATATCTCGGCCTGAGCAACGTTATACGCACCATTGACACCGGCTTTGACGCGACGGCGCTCGCGGGCAAAATATTCATCGTCACCGGCACGGGCAAATACTTCAAGAATGTTGAATTCGATCCCGAAAACAATCTCGGAATCATCAGAATAGCGGCGGACGGAAGAACCGCCGAGCTCCTCTGGGGCTACAGCGACGGCGGCAGATTCACGAGCGAGCTTCCCGCCCATCTCATGAGCCATATCGCCCGCCTCTCAATCGACCCCGAAAACAGAATCATCATGCACTGCCATCCCGATTACACTCTCGCGATGACGCAGGTCCACGAGGCGGATGAGAGAGCGATTACCCGCACTCTCTGGAAGCAGATGACCGAGAGCATAGTCGTTTTCCCCGAGGGAGTCGGCGTGCTTCCCTGGATGGTCTGCGGCACTAACGAAATAGGCGAGGCAACCGCCGAAAAGATGAAGGAATACAGGATAGTTCTCTGGACTCTTCACGGCATCTACGGCTGCGGCAGGGATATGGACGAGGCGTTCGGACTTATTGAGACAGTCGAGAAGGCGGCTAAGCAGTATATCCTGACCGCAAATCTCCCCAAAGCAAACGAAATCACCGACGAAAATCTTCTCGCTCTCACGAAGCGTTTTGACCTCAATTACAGAAAAGATTTTCTCGATATCTGATTTTTTCAGGCGGCGTGATTACGGTCACTCCGCTTTTATCCGGGAATTTCAGCGGAGACGAAATCCCTTGATATTACGGCTTCCCGGCATTTTTCCGCCGCATAAATCTAAATAAAAATTTCCCCGAATTAATATCAAAAAAGAAATTTTGAAAAAAATACTTGACAAATCGGGAATCGGGTATTATAATAATCGAGCATTCAGAAAAACGCACACAGCGTTTTCAGTTGGTGTTGATGACATTGAGGGTCCACCCGTTCCCATCCCGAACACGGTAGTTAAGCTCAATAGTGCCGAAAATACTTGGGCGGCAGCGCCCCGGGAAGATAGGAAGACGCCAACACAAACGGCAACCGCCCAATAGGGCGGTTGTTTTGCTTTTCGGGGAGATTTATTCTCCTTCTTTTTTATTACCCTTTCAAAATGCAGTTGACCGGATGAGTAATTTTGTTTATAATACTAAGTGTGAGAATGCTGTTCCCCATACCCAAAGAATTACGGTCATGATAATGGCCCTCTCCGAGAACGGAGAGGGTGGCACGGCAATAAGGATATAAGCCGTGACGGGTGTGGCGATAAACAGAATTGTCAATCGACTGAAAGCCTTATGAGGACTGACGAATGAAAAATCTGACAAAAATGGCGCAGGCGCTTCGTAAGGAAGCGACGCCATGGGAAAACAAGCTCTGGTATGAGTTCCTGCGCGATTATGAGACACCGGTTCACAGGCAGATTGTCAAAGGCAGATACATACTTGATTTCTATTGCAGCAAGGCTAAACTTGCGATTGAACTTGACGGCAGCGGCCATTATACCGATAAGCAGAGAATGCTTGATGCCGAAAGAACCGCCGAGCTTAACAGAAAAGGCATCGAAGTTCTTCGCTTCAGCAATCTCGATGTTGATACAAATTTTTACGGAGTGTGCACGGAAATTGATACGAGAATAAAAGAAAGAATCAAATCGTAATTCTCCGTATCGCCACACCCGTCACGGGTTGCTTCGCAACACCGTGCCACCCTCTCCGTTCTCGGAGAGGGCCACAAAAGGTTTTTGTTGATTATATATGCTCTGCTTATCCTTGAAATAC
>CAMUZD010000234.1 GCA_947165115.1 uncultured Clostridia bacterium | reverse complement strand
AGCGATACGTGCCCTACCTTACCCCTATGGGGAATTGAAACGTATTACTTCTAATACCTTTAATATCCATTTTTACTAAATCTACCTTACCCCTATGGGGAATTGAAACATAACGTCCGCAATAATAATCATAGCAAAGAGTTTTGCCTACCTTACCCCTATGGGGAATTGAAACATAAGCATTGCGGCTATAAACAGCCCATAGCATACGACTACCTTACCCCTATGGGGAATTGAAACTTGTTTCCGTTTGTGTGTTGGTTTCTTTTGTGTCGCTACCTTACCCCTATGGGGAATTGAAACTGTTTGCCTTAAGTTTCTTAATAGTAAAAAAATGCAATTGACACTACCTTACCCCTATATCTTCGCTGGCGCTCGATGATTGACGTCGCTTGCGCTCCTTAATGGTGGGAATTGAAACTTTTATCCAGTTCTCTTTCAAATTTCATCTTCTTAATTTTTTCTACCTTACCCCTATAACCATTTAATGCTTTGCCTGATTCGGCGTATAAAAGCAAAAGGCCGGGCCCCGTATCATAACGATCGGGACCCGGACGCATCTTTCAAAAAAAGAACCGCAGACAAGCTGCGGCTCTTTTTATTATGATTCTATTATCAGGAATCTTTATTCGTCCTTCTTCTTCAGATCACAAACAAAATAATCCTCTGCATCTTTTGCTTTTTCCGGAACTGCTGCTCCGCTTTTCTTTCCGACAGAACCTGAGTTGACAATTAATCCGCCTTCCCCTGTTTCCCCGCTGCGCGTGGAATCCTCCGCTTTGCGCGGTCGAAAAATCCTGAATAACGATTTCTTCATACCGTCCTCCTTATTCATTTCAAAAATTTTCTGCTATTTGATATATTATAACTCATGTCTGTCATGGTATCAAGCGGTATCCGATTCTGAAAGCATCATAATATTTCAAATTTACGCTTGACATTTTGCGCGTTTCGTGTATAATATCAATACAACATATCGCGGGGTAGAGCAGTTGGTAGCTCGTCGGGCTCATAACCCGGAGGTCGGAGGTTCAAATCCTCCCTCCGCAACCAAAGAAGAACCGTTGATACTTAAGACTTAGCGAGTTTTAAGCGTCGGCGGTGATTCTTTTTTTCGGACCGAAATACCACATATTTTCACCACTATTTTGGCTTTTCAACAGTGTTCAACTGCTTTTTCCATCGTGAAACATTGTCAATTTTTGTCGGTTTCGGAGAATCAAGGCGCTGTAAGCCTTTCCGTTGGTTCAGCAGCATTTTTCAAGCCGTTCTGAAGGACGGTTTTTTCTTTTTTTCTGACCTTTTTCGGTAAAAACCCGGAGGTCAAATCAGAGGTTTTTGAAAAGGGATTATCTATAATCCCTTGTAAATTAACGGTTCTCAGGTGTCGTGGCAAACGGAAGAAAGCATTTTTTCAACCGTTTACCACATATTTCACCACTATTTAACCGTATTTCGCCTCAAGTCCGCCTTTAATTACAGTGAAAACGGGCTGTATCGGCTCAGGAGGCTGAATGCCGAGTGCGGATTCTACAAAGTTGCCCATTCCTCCTTTTATTTATTCATCCGTGATAAAAAAACAAAACGCCCCCAACAGAGAACAGAATTCAACCCGTAGGTCGTCTGTTTCTGCCGAGGGCGTTTCCACGTATGTCTGGTATTAACCTTGTCGGCGGCGAATGCAATGCGTTTTATGGATTTACTTCGCGTCCGTCAGCTGAGATATCAGCCTCGCCGGTTACCATACCGTTTAAAGCACCGTCTTTCTTTATTTGATTGTATAAGATATCAACCTGTTTTTGTATTGAAATGAATGTGGCCATTTGAATTGAGCCAGGTATATCCCTTGGGCATAAACAGCTCAGTTCTGAGACCTCGTCTGAACCTGGTCACACGCATATCGCAACCGCATTCGGGACAATGCACCTTGCCTACACCGTCAATGTTAAAAAACACGGTGAGGATGCTGGAACAGTTGTTGCAGAACATCAAAGTATTGTCATAAGTATCCAAATCAAATATTGCTCTGTCTTTCATAAAATCACACTCCTTATATCTTTACTTATGCAATATTTAATATTTCGCCTGGCAACAGTTACTCGAGTTATGCTGCTTCAGCTGAGCAAACGCCAAAAGGCGTGTTACTTTCAGAATGATTTAATCATATGTTTCGCTACTCCCTGGCAGACAAATGAATCAAGTTCAATAGTCTCGCCCGGATACTTTTCTTCATTCATATACGCGAAAACATATTTGCCGTTTTTCTTACCTTTATACTGTTTAAGCGTGTTCTCATTGTCGGCATTCAGAACCACGACGATATCATCAACTTTCGGCCTGTCATTCTTATCGATTACGACAAGCACGCCGGGTTCAATGCCTGAATCAACCATTGAATCACCGTAAGCGCGGAGGATATATAACTCTCCGGTGCCGAATATTGATTCTGGGAGATTGACATATTCCTCGATATTTTCGAGCTCGCTTGTCGGGTCACCGCAGCCGATTTCGCCGCAGATAGGGGCATTGTTCTTTGCCGGCGAATTACACAGAGAAGTGACCGAGGTGGTTATCGACTTGCCGTCATAACCTACCATCCCTTCGTTTTTCATTTCAAGGATATAACGGTAAGCAGTAGTCTTATTGATATTGAAATAACTGCCTATCTCCTGAAATGAAGGTGAGCGTCTTTCCTCCCTGTAAAACGAATTGATAAACGCAACTATTTTCTCTTTAAGAACCGGATCTTTTTTAAGCATAAAAGCACCTCGCTTTATACTTGCAACGTGTCGTTGCCTGTTGTGGTTGTATTGTACATCAAACAAATGTTCGTGTCAACACGGTTTTTGAAATTTGCTGTTTGCTGTCCCGAATTGCAGACAGCAGAAAAAGAAATCCCCGAAACATCAAGGATTTCAGTTTAAATTGTTTTCAGGTTTACAACAAAAAATGCCGTCCATAAACATGAACGGCGTGAATATAATATTATATTTGTACTTTCATCAAATAGAAATATTTCAAATGATGAAAAATGTTTTTGCCCTGCAAACCGGAATTTGTCTGACTATTTCTCTTGCTGCGACTTTCCGTAATAATATCTTCCGGTCAAAAATACGCACAGTCCAAAAACAGTGGACAGTACCATAATTGCATATCCTGATTTCGTTATTTTACCTTCTTCAGTTCTTAAATCATTATTTTTTCCAAAGAATTTAATCATATTTCGGTCTTCCATTCATGATTTGTATTATTCTTTCTTCGCAGTCAATTCGGTAAACCGGAATCTGTTTGATTCGCCGAACGATATCTGCGGTTCTGTTTGTTCACAGCACCATAATCAGTGTTCCGGCGCCTATCAGCACGCAGCCGATTACGGATTTAACCGTAAATGATTCATGAAGAAAGACAAACGCGAGAATCAGCGTAATAACGACGCTCAGCTTGTCTATCGGTACTACTTTTGAAACATCACCCAGCTGAATAGCTTTATAATAGCAGAGCCAGGATGCGCCCGTGGCAATTCCCGACAAAATAAGAAATATCCAGCTTTTTCTGCTGATTTGCAAAAGGCCTGACTGCGCGTTTGTGACAAACACCATAATCCACGCCATCGCCACCACAACAACAGTGCGCACAGCCGTTGCAAG
>CAMUZD010000233.1 GCA_947165115.1 uncultured Clostridia bacterium | reverse complement strand
ACCTTACAGGTCAGGTCGCAATTGTAACGGGAGCTTCGACCGGTCTCGGTGTTCAGATGGCTAAGGCTCTCGCGAACCAGGGCTGCAACATCGTTGCAATGGCACGCAGGCAGAATCTCATCGACGAGGTTGCCGCGGAAATTGAGAAGGAATACGGCGTAAAGGCGATCGGCATCCGCTGCGACATCACCGATACCGAAAGCGTTGAGGCGGCAGTTGACGCGGCTCTCAAAGAATTCGGCAGAATCGACATTCTCATCAACAACGCTGGCACCGGCGGAGTTCATCCCGCAGAGGATATGCCCGATGAAACATTTGAGAACGAGATGAATATCGACCTTTTCGGCACCTTCAAGGTTGCCCGCGCAGTCGCTAAAAAAGCGATGATTCCCGCGAAATACGGCAGAATTATCAACATCGCTTCAATGTATGGTCTTGTAGGCAATAAAATTGCTCCGACAGCCTGCTATCATGCGGCTAAGGGCGGCGTTGTCAACCTCACAAGAGCACTCGCAGCAGAATGGGGCGACAAAGGCATCAATGTCAATTCCATTTGCCCGGGTTATTTCTACACTCCGCTCACCGAGGAAACTCTCAATTCGGAATTTTTCCAGAACTACGCAAAGACTATGATTCCGCTTGCAAGATACGGTAACGAAGGCGAGCTTGACAGCACTGCTATCTTCCTCGCGTCTCCCGCTTCAAGCTATGTCAACGGCCAGAATATTGCTGTTGACGGCGGTTATACCTGCATGTAATCGGGAAATCGGTTCAATCAATAATTATTATATAAGCCCTCTCCAAAACGGAGAGGGCTTGACTTTTATTGATATTGGATAAACTGACCGGTGAAATTATCAATCTCGTTTTCAAAATGATTATAATCAATATAATTATCGTTGCGGCTGTTGGCTTTGACTCTTCTGAAAGCGACTATGAACATTGCGATAACAAAAACAGCCCAGATGATTGTGCTGATGTATCCGCCTAATGTGGCAAGGAAATCATATGCGCCGTGGAGCAGAACCGGAATCAGAACCGCCTTGAATCTGCAGAAAGCGGATTTACTCTCATTTCCTCTGTAGCTCCAGCGTTTCGCCGCCGAATACCAGATTCCCATAAACACGCCAAAACAGGCGTGACCCGGAACCGCGGTCACGGCTCTGACAATCGCCGTGGTTAAGCCAAACTCATATACATAACAAATATTTTCCCAAAGGGCAAAACCAAGCGAAACGAATACCGCATAGACGACACCGTCAAAAGAGCAGTTGAAATACTGAGATTTCCAGGTACGCTTTTTCAGGAGCAAATACTTGAATCCTTCTTCCGAAACCGCAACCACTATAAAATTCTCAAGAATCATATATATAATTGATTCTTCGGAAAAGAAGGCAAGCAGTATCTTTCCGCCGATTAATTCGGTTATCAAAGCGGCGAAGGTTGACAGGATTCCCAGGAACACAAGGGAAACAAGCAAACCTTTCGGTTCTTTATCAAGTTTATCTGCTCTGTAGACTTTTATCAGCAGAAACACAGCCGGAACAATAGCCAGGACTGCGGGGATAAGCATAGCAGCGGTAATTATCATAGATTATTTATCCTTAAAAAGAGTTTTTCCGAAGCAGTCTATACCTACAAATACAGGGAAATCCTCGAGCTCAAGTCTTTTTATACTTTCACAGCCGAGTTCGGGAAAAGCGATTTCCTCATACGCCTTGATGTGCTTTGCGCAGAGAGCGCCCGCACCGCCGACAGCGCAGAAATAGACAGCCTTATTGCGTATAACAGCCTGCCTGACCTCTTCGCTTCTCTCACCTTTACCTATCATTGCGGCAAGTCCCAGATCGAGAAGGCGGGGCGAATATGGATCCATCCTACCTGAAGTTGTCGGCCCGCAGCTGCCTATCGGCAGATTCTCGGGAGCGGGAGTCGGACCTGCAAAATAGATGCAGGCATCCTTTATATCAATGGGCAAATCCCTGCCCTCATCGAGCAGGGAAAAGAGTCTTTTATGTGCGGCATCTCTTGCAGTATAGCAGATTCCGCTCAATTTTACCATATCGCCCGCTTTAAGCTCGGGTATATGTTCTCTTATATCTTTTAGGTTAAATTCAAATAATGACATTTTATTCTCCGGGACAGATTTTTTCGGATACGGAGCCGAGCTCCTCTATCAGCGAATCGACACTCTGCTTTATGGCATCCAGCGAATAATTCAAGTTGACCTGAGCAGTGGTTACCCTCTCGCCTGCAGTGCGGATATCCGATGCTGCGGTTTTAATTGAAGAACCTGCGGTTTCAAGAGCTTTACCGGCAGTTTCCTTTGCTCCGTTCACAAGCGAATCCGAATACTTCATAGCATCCTGAATAAGCGCACCCGACGTCTCACCCGAGAATTTATCATAATCGGATGGCTCCGTGACTGTCTTTTCTTCAAGAGCCTGAATCTGAGATTTGAGATTCTCGATTTCCGCTTTCAGTTCTTCATTTTCAGCTTGAATTGCTCCGAACGCTTCTGCCGATACTCCTTCGGCGCACTCCGCGCTCTTTTCGCGAAGTTCATCCGCAAGGGCAACATTCTCGCTCTGAAGCTTTTCTATATAATCAAGCACGTCCTCGCGTCTGAAGCCACCGAAAAGCGATTTTTTCAATAATCTGTCATTATTCATTATATAACCTTATTTCTTTAATGAAATTGCTCTCTTTGCCTTATCGGCGATATTTGCGGCGTCAAGGCCGTAGATATGAAGTAGCTCGACTGCGGGACCTGATTTACCGAACACATCATTTACGCCGACTCTGACTACGGGCACACATGTTCCGCTCTCGCAGACAGCTTCGGCAACAGCGCTGCCGAGACCGCCGATGATATTATGCTCCTCAGCCGTAACAACACAGCCCGTCTTCGCCGCAGACGCGCAGATTGTTTCAGCATCGAGCGGTTTGATGGTATGAACATTTATAATCTCTGCGTTGATGCCTTCTTCTGCAAGGATTTTCTTCGCTTCAAGGGCTTCATTTACCATAAGACCGGTGGCGCAGATAGTGACATCTGCTCCTTCTGAGAGGACAACAGCCTTGCCCCATTCGAATTTATAATCATCGCCGAAAATGCAGGGAACGGCGAGTCTGCCGAATCTCATATAGACTGGGCCCTCATATTCTGCCGCTGCGAGAACAGCCGCTCTCGCCTCGACACCGTCTGCGGGATTGATTATAACCATGCCGGGGATGCTTCTCATGAGGGCTATATCCTCACAGCACTGGTGGCTCGCGCCGTCTTCACCGACGGAAATGCCCGCGTGAGTGGCGCCGATTTTAACGTTGAGATGGGGATAACCGATTGAATTTCTGACCTGCTCGAAAGCTCTGCCCGCAGCGAACATAGCGAAAGTGCTGGCGAATACGGTGTAACCTGTCGTGGCGAGGCCGGCGGCAACACCCATCATATTACTCTCCTGAATACCGGAATCAATGAATCTGTCGGGGAAAACCTTCTTGCACATTCCGGTCTTTGTTGCTGCTGCAAGGTCGGCGTCAAGAACGACTACCTTATCATTTTTTTCACCGAGCTCGGCAAGAGCTTTGCCGTAAGCGTCACGGGTTGCCATTTTGATAATATCAGCCATTGTTTACACCCCTTCCTT
>CAMUZD010000232.1 GCA_947165115.1 uncultured Clostridia bacterium | reverse complement strand
TTATGTTCGCCGGCGTTCGCGAGCGTCTCGAGGGATGCGATATTCCCAAAGCGCTCAAAGGCCTTCCCATCACTCTGATAGCCGCCGCTCTCGTCTCTCTCTCATTCCAGGGATTCGCGGGCGTGGTTGACGGTATATTCGGATTGTTCTCTTGAGAAAGGCGGTAGAATATGGATTATAAACTTATACTTATCGCTGTCGCCATAGTCGCGGCAACAGGTGCTCTCGCCGCCCTTCTCCTTTCGATAGCATCAAAGGTATTCGCCGTTCCCGTTGATGAAAAGGCGGAAAAAATAAGAGAATGTCTTCCCGGCGCGAATTGCGGTGCCTGCGGATTCTCGGGCTGTGACGGCTATGCCGCCGCCCTCTCAAAGGGCGAAACAACAGAGACCGCGCTCTGCAATCCCGGCGGAAATGAAGCTGCAAAGGCAATCAGCGAGATTCTGGGCGTTGAAGCTTCCACCGTAAAGCCGATGGCGGCGATAGTTCTTTGCCGCGGGCATAACGGCACCGCTCAGGTTAAGCTTGAATATCAGGGCGTTAAAAACTGTAAAATGGCATCGCTCGTATTCGGCGGCCCCAAAGAATGTATCTACGGCTGTGTCGGTTTCGGCGACTGTATGGCAGTCTGCGAATATGACGCAATTCAGATCTGCGACGGCATAGCGAGAATAGATCCCCATAAGTGCAGAGCCTGTAAAATGTGCGTCAAGACCTGCCCGAAAGGCCTTATCGAAATGCTTCCTCTTGAGGAGACCGAAGCTGCGGTTCTCTGTAAGAATCATGATAAAGGTGCCCAGACCCGCAAGGAATGCACCGCCGGCTGTATCGGCTGCATGAAATGCGTCAAGACCTGCCCCAATGAGGCAATTGAAATTGACCGCTTCTGCGCAAAGGTTGATTATGAAAAATGTATCGGTTGCGGCGCCTGCCATGCCGCCTGCCCGGTCGGAGCAATCGACCTGATTACTTTAACCAAAAAATAAGGATTAAACTATGATAGCAACTCAGGATGTAGAATTATCATATTCAGGCAAAGCCCTCTTCAAACACGCGGATATTACATTCACGCGCGGAAACTGCTACGGCCTTATCGGCGCAAACGGCGCGGGAAAATCGACTTTTCTCAAGATTCTCTCCGGAGAACTCGAGCCGACCGGCGGCAAGGTTGTTGTCACGCCCGGCGAGAGGATTTCCGTCCTGCGTCAGGATCACTTTGCTTTTGATGACTGCGAGGTTATCCGCACCGTTCTGCTCGGCAACAAGCATCTCTGCGATATTATGGATGAAAAAGATGCCATCTATGCGAAAGAGGATTTTTCGCAGGAAGACGGCATCCGCGTGAGCGAACTCGAAGAGGAATTCGCCGAAATGGGCGGTTGGAGCGCCGAAAGCGACGCCGAGATACTTCTCAACGGTCTCGGCGTCACAAACGAATGGCACTATAAGATGATGAACGAGCTGCCGAATGATCTCAAGGTCAAGGTCCTGCTCGCTCAGGCGCTCTTCGGCAATCCCGATATTCTGCTGATGGATGAGCCGACCAACCACCTCGATATCGAGGCGATCACCTGGCTTGAAGAATTTCTGATGGATCTGGAGTCAACAATTATCGTCGTCTCCCATGACCGTCATTTTCTGAATATGATATGCACCCATATAGCGGATATTGATTACGGAAAAATCACGCTCTACGCGGGCAACTACGATTTCTGGTATGAATATACCCAGATTCGCCAGCGCCAGCTCAAGGAGCAGAATAAGAAGAATGAGGCTAAGGCGGAGGAACTTAAGAAATTCATCGAGCGTTTCTCAGCAAATGCTTCGAAGTCAAGGCAGGCGACCAGCAGAAAACGTCTGCTCGAAAGCCTTGATTTAACCGATATGCCCGTCTCTTCAAGGCGTTTTCCTTTTGTCAGCTTCAAGCCTGACAGAGAGGTCGGCAATGATGTGCTGACCGTCACCGGTATTTCAAAGACCATCGGCGACCGCAAGGTGTTAGATGATGTTTCGTTTACTATCCTGCCCTGCGAAAAGGTTGCCTTTGTCGGCACCGATGCCGTTGCAAAGACCACTCTGTTTAAGATTCTCGCGGGCGAGCTCGAGCCGGATGAGGGAACAATCAAATGGGGTGTCACCACATCACAGTCCTATTTTCCTTCGGATAACTCAGCTTTCTTTGACGGAGTGGAGGATAATCTTATCGACTGGCTTCGCGGCTACTCCGATCTTGTTTTCGAGAGTGATGTCCGCAGCTGGCTCGGCAGAATGATGTTCTCTGGCGATGAGGCGCTCAAAAAAGCGAAGGTTCTTTCGGGTGGCGAGAGAGTGCGCTGCATGCTCTGTAAAATGATGCTCTCGGGCGCGAATGTGCTTATATTCGACGAGCCGACAAACCACCTCGACCTCGAATCCATAGCCTCGCTCAATGACGGCCTCATCAAATATCCGCAGACGATTCTCTTCACCTCTCACGACCATCAGTTTGTCCAGACCGTCGCGGACAGAATAATCGATATCACCACCGGCCACCACTTCGATAAGAAGATTACCTATGATGAATACCTCGATTTCCTGAGAAATAAAGAATAAAAGAAGTTTTACGCCCTCTCCGTTTCGTGAGAGGGCGATATAATTTAAGATTAACAAATCAAGAAAGCACAGCCGTAAAGCTGTGCTTTCTGTATCAGTCGTCATCGTCGTAGCTGTCATCGCGGAATACGCTGATATTTGCGTATTCATCCTCGCCGAAAATCAGTTTTTCGAGAATGTCGGGTTTCATCGAGGTAATGTTGTCAACTCCGTAGCTCAGTAGTTCCTTCGTCTGGTCGATGCGGTTGACCGTCCATATTGAAACATAGAGATCGCGCCTGTGCATCATATCGCAGAGCTGCTTCGAGCAGTGGCCGTAGGGGGAATTGACGCCCATCGCGCCCATTGCCTTAACTCTCTCGACCAGTGCCTTGCCGATGTCTCTGTCCTTCGCTTCTTCCTCGGTTATCTCATGGTTGAGATAGAAGGGGATGATTGAAGTCGATTTGACCTTCTCAATCCAGTCCTCGCCGACGCCCGTGTAGAATGCGCGGTCCTTGAGGTTGTATTCGTGAATCATCTCGTCGATTGCGGGCAGATTTGCGGTCGATTTGAGGTCGAGATTTATCTTGCATTTGCGGCTGCCGGCTATGACCTTGAAGGCCATGTCGAGCGATTCGCCCTGTTTCATAGTCGGGGCTGAATTATGGATAATTACCGGAGTGCCGTCGGGCCTGAAAGAAACATCGAGCTCAATGCACTTTGCGCCGTGATAAATCGAATAGCTCACGCCTTCGAGTGAATTCGGCTTCTGCTTGAGCGCACCCGCGTGATGGCAGACCGTGAAGCCGTATTGAAGCTCTGGGCATTCCCAGTCTTCCGGCTTTTTGGTAAACAGTTTGTCTAAAAAGGACATTTTACAACACCTCAAATTGCATTGTAACATAACTGAATTAAAAATTCAATTATTATTTGTAAGATAATAAACATGAATAAAGAACATTACCAACGACAATATCGGTCAAAGCATAATAAATCCCGCCGAATCCGTCGATAATGCTCTTTGCAATAATCATGATAGCACAAAAGAAATCAAGAGTCAAGAGAACAAAAAGCGAG
>CAMUZD010000231.1 GCA_947165115.1 uncultured Clostridia bacterium | reverse complement strand
AGCATACCATGGAAATTAGGCAGAAGGTAGCCGAGAGACAGGGCCTTGTTTGCCTTCTTCACGAGAAACCCTTTGAAGGAGTCAATGGCAGCGGTAAGCACAACAACTGGTCTGTCTGCACCAAAGACGGCATAAATCTCTTTGAGCCCGGTGATACACCATATGAGAATGCTCAATTCCTGCTTTTCTTATGCGCTGTTATCAAGGCGGTAGACGATTATCAGGATCTTCTCAGAATCAGCGTTGCAACAGCAGGCAACGATCACAGACTTGGAGCCAATGAAGCTCCTCCTGCAGTTTTATCAATCTTCATGGGCGACGAGCTCAACGAAATACTTGATGCGATCGAAAAAGGAACTGCATATGATCAGAAAGAAAAAGCGCTGATGAAGGTCGGAGTTCACGTCCTTCCGAAATTCCCGAAAGATTCAACCGACAGAAACCGCACTTCACCGTTTGCCTTTACCGGAAACAAATTTGAATTCAGGATGCTTGGCTCTGCAAGCACAATTTCCAGCGCAAACACGGTTCTTAATACGATCGTCGCCGAATCGCTCAGATCCTATGCAGACCGCCTCGAGAATTCATCAGATTTTGAAGAGGATTTGCATAAACTTATACGCAAGACTATTAAAGATCACAAGCGCATCATTTTCAACGGCAACGGTTATGATGATGAGTGGATAAAGGAGGCGGAGAGCAGAGGCCTCCTTAATCTCAAGACTACTCCGGATGCTTTGAACGCACTCCTGTCTCAGAAAAATATTGATTTATTCGAATTTCATAAAGTATTCTCAAAAACCGAGCTTGAAGCGAGATACGAAGTTTATATGGAAAACTACTGCAAGACCATTAATATTGAAGGCCTGACTGCTTCGGAAATGGTTATGAGGGATATTCTCCCTGCTATATCGTCATATATAAAGCATCTTTCGGAAACTGTAAAAGCACGCAAGGAAGTAACATTTAAAGAAACTCCGTGCTACGAGGAACTTATAATCAAACGCCTTACGGGTATCTGCACCGATGTTTATAATCTGACTCTGAGTCTTGACGATAAGCTTAACACTGCCAAAGATGTGAAGAATATTAAAGACAAGGCAGAAGTATATAAAACCGCTATCATATCTTTGATGGATAAAATCAGGACTCTTGTCGATGAAGCGGAAAGAATCACTGCTTCTGATTACTGGCCCTATCCTTCTTATGGAAAAATGCTTTTCAGCATATAAATAAATCAGCCTGCTGCATCCGCAACAGGCTGAAAGTAGTTATTGATTCTTTTCCAGTTCTGCAATCTTCGCACACACGCAGAGAATCTCGGTAGCAAGCTTTAATTCATCAAGATCCGGAAACGTCGGTGCGATTCGGATATTGCTGTCCTTCGGATCTTTATGATATGGATATGTCGCACCCGCACCAGTAAGTGTTACTCCTGCCTCTTTGCAGAGTTCTACCGTTCTTTTTGCGCAACCTTCCGGGACATCGAAACTGATGAAATATCCGCCTTTGGGATCGGTCCATTTATAACTGTCTGAATCAGAGAAATGCTTATTCAGGGTTTCGAGCACAATATCAAATTTGGGCTTAATCTCAGCAGCGTGCTTCTTCATATGAGCCTTGATTCCGTCAAGATTCTTAAAATAAGCAGCGTGTCTGAGCTGATTGATTTTATCATATCCGATTGTCTGGACTGTCATCCTCTTTTTAACTGCTTCGATATTTGCATCGGATGCAGCCATTACGGAAATACCCGCACCCGGGAATGATATCTTGGATGTTGACGCGACCTCAATGAATAAATCGCTTGTTCCGCATTTATCCGCATATTCAAAAATATTATAAAATTTATCGGCATCATCGGATCAATGATGAACGCAATAAGCATTATCCCAGATAACCCTGAAATCTTTTGCGGAAGGTTTGAGAGATGCAAATCTATTGATTACATCTTCGGAATATGTAATACCGTTTGGATTTGCATACATAGGAACGCATATAATTCCCTTTACTTTATCATCCTTGATGTATTCATCAATCATATCCATATCCGGGCCTTCGGAATTCATAGGAATATTAACCATTTCAATTCCGAAATGCTCGAGGATAGCGAAATGCCTGTCATAGCCTGGAACCGGACACAGGAATTTAATACTTTGCTGAGCGGCCCAGGGTTTATCACCCGCTCCGAATACCATACACTGGGAAATATAATCATACATAATAGTAAGGCTTGCGTTGCCGAAAACGATTATATTCTTTTCGGGGACTTCAAGGATTTCCGAATACAGTCTTTTACATTCGCTTATTCCATCAAGCACGCCGTAGTTTCTGACTTCTGTTCCGTCTTCGGATTTATAATTACCAAGAAGCTCGGGATTGAGAATATTATTTGAAAGATCGAGCTGTGCTTTGCCGGGTTTTCCGCGGGCCATATTCAAAGAGAGATTCATATCTTTATACTGATTGAATTTTTCATAAAGAGAATTGAGTTCCGAGTTCATAATGAATTCCTTTCGCTGAAATTATGCAAATTTACTACTGCATTATACTATATAAGGTTAAATAATGCAAGTAATAAAATATATTCTTGCAAAACGAGGTGTCAAAATGCTTAGATTTCATCCCGCAGTTTTTGCCGTCGGCAACGATTATCAGATTATTGTTACGACTAAGAACAAATCATTTGTCAGCATCAGAGTCGGGGAAAAAGAATTTGTTGATGACTCTAATGGAATACTCAGGAGCGAATCGCTCACGCATAAGATTAATGTGCCTCAGGAAGTTCTAGATGAAGAATGCATGTATACTGTTGTCGAGACGAGAATCACAATGCGACTCGCTTACTATTCAAAGCTCGGAAACGTCAGCGAGTATAATTACAGATTCAGACCCGTTCCCGAAAACAGAATCAGATTTTACCACATAGCTGATTCGCACAGCGATACAGTAAAGCCCGTCAAAGCCGCGGATTATTTCGGTAAAATAGATTTTCTGATTTTGAACGGCGACATTGCCGAAGACAGCGGAAAAATCTCTAATTTTGATACAATTTTCGAAATAACCGATAAACTAGCAAAGGGTGAGATACCAATTGTATTTGCGAGAGGAAACCATGATTTGAGAGGCGCCGGAGCCGAATTCTTTGCCGACTATACTCCGACGCTTCATGGCCAGACTTATTATTCATTCCGTTTAGGCAAGATCTGGGGACTATGCCTCGACTGCGGCGAAGATAAAAATGATGATAATCCAGAATACGGCAACACTATCGCCTGCCACCAGTTCAGGGAAAGAGAAACAAAATATATCCGCGATATAATCAAGCAGTCATATATGGAATATAATGAGGAATCTGTCCGATATAAACTTGTAATTGTTCATAATCCGTTTTCACACAGATTTGAACCGCCTTTCGATATTGAAGAAGATATCTACAGAGAATGGTGCTCTCTGCTCAGAGATATAATCATGCCTGATCTAATGATATGCGGCCATACTCACGATTTCGCAGTATGGGAGCCCGGCGAAGAATATGATGATTACGGTCAGCCCTGCAGAATGATAATCGGCTCAAAAGTTGATAAGAACAATTCTTTCGGCGGAACCGGGATTGAGCTGGATGAAGATCAGCTTAAAATCACTTTTACCGAAAGCAGCGGCGCTAGGAAAAAGA
>CAMUZD010000230.1 GCA_947165115.1 uncultured Clostridia bacterium | reverse complement strand
GAGTTCAGACGTGTGCTCTTCCGATCTATCGTATGAAAATATAGGCGACAGCACCGAAGACTGAGGTGCCGCCGCCGCGGAGGAACAAAATGAAGCTTTCAGCACTTGTCAGGGAACTTAATACAGTGGCTGAAATTGAAGAAAGGGAGGTTACTCTGATAACCGACAATTCTTCAAAGGTTTGCCCGGGATGCGTGTTTGTCTGTATAAAAGGCAGGCACTTCGACGGGCATACCAAGGCGGCGGAGGCGCTGAGGAACGGCGCCGCTGCCGTAGTGGTGTCTCAGGATATGGGGCTTTCCAATCAGATTATTTATGAGAATACGAGAAGCGCCTATACCCTGCTCTGCTCCGCGTTTTATTCACACCCTGAAAGAAAACTGAAAATCATCGGCATCACCGGCACAAACGGCAAGACCACAACCGCTTTTGTCATCCGTTCCTCGCTTGAAGCGATGGGACATAAAACAGGGATGATAGGCACGGTCAAGAATGTGCTCGGAAACGGCATTGAAGTTTTGGCCGCGCTGACAACCCCCGATCCTTTTGAACTCTTTTCGCTCTTTGAAAAGATGGCTGAAAACGGCTGCGAATACTGCGTGATGGAAGTCAGCTCACAGGCGCTCGATCAGCGCAGGGTTGACGGAATTCATTTTGACTGCGCGATATTCACGAATCTCACCCGGGATCATCTCGACTATCACGAAACATTTGAAAACTACAAAGCCGCAAAGCACATGCTCTTTGAGAATGCTTCCGTCGGCATATTCAATATTGACGACGAAGCGGCGGAATACATGATGAGCAATACCCCCTGCCGCAAAGTTACCTATTCCGCGAATGAGAATACGACCGATTATTCGGCAAAGAATATCCGCCTCACGGCATCGGGCGTTAAGTATGAGCTCGTAAGCGACAGCAATATCGGCAGAATAAGTTTCCGCGTGCCCGGCAAATTCAGCGTATATAATTCAATGTGCGCCGCGGTCTGCATGATAGAGCTCGGTATGGATTTTACTCAGACCGTCGAGGCCGTTTCGGACTGCGCGGGCGTTCCCGGCAGAATGGAAATAGTTGAAACAGATACACCCTATACGGTTCTTATAGATTACGCCCACACTCCCGACAGCCTGCAGAATGCGATTGTCACTCTCAAAGAGGTCACTCCCGGCAGAGTCATCGCGGTATTCGGCTGCGGCGGAGACAGGGATAAGACAAAGCGCCCGATTATGGGCGAAATCGGCACCACACTCGCAGACGTGGCCGTTATAACCTCGGATAATCCGAGAAGTGAGGATCCCGATGAAATCATAAAGGATATTCTCACGGGCGTTTCAAAGCATCCCAATGCAAAAGTCATTGTCGACGCGGACCGCACAGAGGCAATCGGGAAGGCGCTTGAAATCGCCGAGGAAAACGATGTTATCCTGCTCGCGGGCAAGGGCCACGAAACATATCAGATTCTCTCAACCGGCAAGATTCACTATGACGAGAGAGAAATAATCGCAAATCTCCTGAAACGAGGATAATAAATGATACCCCTGACTTTCAAAGAGGCTGCCCGTGCAGTCGGCTCGGTCTCCCCGCTTGAGGGAAGCTTTACGGGCGTTTGCACGGATACGAGAAAAATCATCCCCGGCTGTCTTTTCATCGCCCTTAAAGGCGAAAGATTCGACGGCAATGAATTCGCAGTAAAAGCTGTTGAAGAAGGCGCTCTCTGCGCCATGGTTGACAGGAACTGCGGCCTCGGAGACAGGCAGATAATCGTTGAAAATACGGGCAAGTCGCTTCTCGACCTCGCCGGATATTACAGATCTCTCTTTGATATAAAAGTTGTCGGAGTCACCGGCTCCGTCGGCAAAACTACTACAAAAGAAATGATTCACGCGGTTCTTTCCGCGAAATACGACACCCTCAAGAACGAGGGCAATCTCAATAATGAAATCGGCGTTCCCCTCACCCTCTTCAATCTCGAAAAGCATCATGAAGCGGCGGTTATTGAAATGGGTATGAGCGGTTTCGGCGAAATTTCAAGGATGACAAACGCAGTAAAACCCGATATCGCGGTTATATCGAATATCGGAGTTTCGCATATAGAAAAGCTCGGATCGAGAGATGGAATTCTCAGAGCAAAGCTTGAAATTCTCGAGGGTATGGCAGAGAACGCCCCCGTCATACTCAACGGCGACGATGATATGCTTATTAAGGCCGATACAGGCTCTCATCCCGTCACCTATTACGGAATTCAGAATACCACGTGCGCTTACAAGGCGCTTGATATTACCTCCACAGATGTTGAAACTGAATTTGTCTGCAGTTTCAAGGGCGGCGCCGTAAAGGAATGCCTACCCTTTACGGGCCGCCACAACATCTACAATGCCCTCGCCGCTGTTGCATGCGGCAGAGCGCTCGGCATTGAAGAGGCGGAGTCGCTTGCGGCTCTCAAGAATTACAAAACCACAGGCATGCGGCAGAGAATCAACCGCAGAAACGGCATTATCTTCATTGAAGACTGCTACAACGCGAGCCCCGATTCGCAGGCTGCTGCTATGTCCGTTCTCGGCAATATGAACGCCGCCAGAAAAATAGCCGTCACGGGCGATATGCTCGAGCTCGGCGATTACAGCGAAACAGCTCACCGCCTGGTCGGAAAATACGCGGCGGATAACAAAATCGATATTCTGCTGACCTACGGCAGCCAGTCGCTTTTCACAGCAGAAAGCGCTGCCGAAAGCGGTCTGAAAAACATAAGATCATTTGATGACAAGGATGCGCTAAAAGATTACCTCGCTTCCCTGCTCAGAGAGGGCGATGCCGTTCTCTTCAAGGCGAGCAGAGGCATGAAGCTCGAGGACGTAATCTACGGCATCTATGAAATACTCGATAACAGATAACAATCAACCGGAGCAAAGGAGGTGACGATATGGAGAATAACGGTCAGGTTCAGGCAAAGAAACCGTCAAAGTTCCGTCCGGTATGGGAAAAATACCTCAAGCCCGAGCTGTGGCAGACACTCAAGGGCCCTGCAGGCACATTGACGCTCGGCAAAAAATTCTTCAATCTTGCGGGCAGATTCGACATCACCTATTTCCTTATCGTCATAGGCCTCGTTGTTTTCGGCCTCGTCACTCATTATTCGGCTAGCTATCAGAATAAGAAACAGCTAGGCTTCGCAATTGCCGGAATAGTCCTTATGCTTATCATTTCGAATGTCAGCGTAAAGGTTTACCGCGAATATTCGGCATTATTCATCGGGATATGCATTATTCTGCTGTTTCTCGTTCTCACAAGGACGGACTACAACGGCACGCACCGCTGGCTCTTCTTCTTCCAGCCCTCCGAAATTGCAAAAATCGCGTTTATCATGTATCTCGCCTATCTTATGGATAAGTATAAGAGATTTCACGATACAACTCTTCAATTCTGGATCTTCCTTTGCATCACGGGATTCTTCGGAGTCATGCTCCTGCTTGAGAGCCATCTTTCGGGCGCGATTCTCTTCCTGTGCATGGGTTACGCCATGATGTGGTATGCGGGAATGCCCAAAAAGTGGTTTTTCATCATTACGGCAATTGTCGTTTTCTTCCTGCTTGTTATAATCTGGAAACCGAGAACCCTGCTTATGATTCCCGGCATAAAGGAATATCAGGTCAACCGTATCATTATCTGGAAAAAGATACTCGGAAACGGCGAAAT
>CAMUZD010000229.1 GCA_947165115.1 uncultured Clostridia bacterium | reverse complement strand
TTTGGCGGGCTGCTCGGTTTGCGGAGCGAATCCCGCGGGGGATGTGCTTTTCTCCGTAAGTCAGGGCAGATTTACCTGCCGCGGCTGTTCAAAATACGGCAAGCTCATCACTCCGGGTGTTCTGACCGCGCTTAAGCATATTACGCTGAGCCCTGTTGACAGAATCTATTCATTCACCCTTTCTCCCGATGATGAGAAACTTCTTGAAGCGGTTGCCGAGGAATATCTTCTCGCCCGCACAGGCAAGACCTACAAGGCGCTCGAATTCTACAAATCTATGTAACGGCGGTGATTATTTGAAGCTTGTTACTCCCACAGAAACAATACACGCCCGCCTCGGCGAGCTTAACGGAATCCGTCTTATCTGCGAAAGCGGCTTTGACGGAATTGATTATTCCATGTTTCATATGAACGGCAGAAACAGCGCGGACTGCAGGCTCAACTCGCCCGGTTACAGGGAACATATAAAAAACGTGAAAAGCGTTGCCGACGGATACGGCGTCACTTTTGAACAGTCCCATGCCCCTTTTCCGAGTCAGCGGGAGAATGACGCAATCTACAATAACAAAATGCTTGATATTTTAGCAAGGTGCGCCGAGATTTCGGCAATGCTGGGTATTGAGATGATGGTCGTCCACCCTGCATTTTACAAGCGTCATCCGCTTGAGAAGAATATCGATTTTTTCAATAGAATCGAGCATCTCGCGAGTGATAACGGTATAAAAATCGCAATTGAAAACGTCTGGGGAACAGACAGGCGCGGAAACCCCGTCCCGAATATTACGGGCGCGCGTTCCGATACGCTGAAAGCTCTCCTCGGTTCGCTTGACTGCAGGTATTTCACCGCCTGCGTCGATGTCGGACACTGCGGGCTTGTCGGCGAAAAGCCGGAGGATATGATAAGAGAAATGGGCGGCAGAATCGGCTGCTTCCATATCCACGATAACGATAACAGAGAGGATATTCACACTCTGCCATATACCGTGAAGCTTGATTGGGATGCGATTCTCAGGGCGATTGCCGATATAGGCTACGCCGGCAATTTCACTCTGGAGGCGGACAGATTTTTTGCGGGTATGCCCGAGGAACTGCTGCCTGAAGCGATGAAATTCATGGCGTCAACGGGCAGAGCCATGATTAAAAGAATTGAAGAAATGAAGGCTGAAAATGGCTGATTTTATTTGTCCGGTATGCGCTCTGCCGCTTGAGCTTTATGACAGGGTTTATAGATGTGATAACAATCATTGCTTTGATAAATCTAAATACGGCTATGTCAATCTCCTGCGCTCGAATTCCTCATCGGCGAAGCGGCACGGAGACGACCGCCTGATGATAAGAGCGAGGCGCGATTTTCTCTCGAAGGGCTATTATTCATTCCTGCTCGACGGTCTCTGCGACATATGCGCAGAATATGCTCCCCCGAATGCCCTGCTGATTGATGCAGGTTGCGGCGAATGCTACTATTCATCCTCAATACTCGGAGTATTCCCGTCATATTCGGCTGCCGGCGCGGATATTTCAAAGGACGCACTTGAATTCGCTTATAAGAGAGGCGTAAGATTCCCGCTCTGCGCCGCGAGTGTTTCCGCCCTGCCGTTTGAAGACGGAAAAGCGGATATAATTCTCAGCTGTTTTGCTCCCGATTCTCCGGCGGAATTCAAAAGAATCCTGAAGCCCGGCGGCATTCTTATTAAGGTTATGCCGCTTGAGGAGCATCTCTTTTCGCTCAAGGAAGCAATCTATGAGAATCCCTATCCCAACGAGCGCCCCGATACGGAGCAGGATGGTTTTGAACTGACGGAATATCGTGAAATCAGGCGGGAAATAACGCTTGATAACAGCGAAGATATAATGAATCTTTTCCGTATGACACCGTATTATTACAAGACCGGCAGAGACGATCAGCAGAAGGCGGAAAAACTTGAAAAGCTTACAACCTGCGCCGCTTTCGGTATAGCGGTTTTCAAAAAATGAGGTGAAGAAATGAAAGATCACAAAAGATTTGCCCCGACTCCTCCGATGGGCTGGAACAGCTGGGACTGCTACGGCGATTCCGTCAATGAGGAGCAGCTGCGCGGCAACGCGGAATATATGGCGAAATACCTGAAGGAATACGGTTGGGAATATGTTGTCTGCGACATTCAGTGGTCCGAGCCCACCGCCGACGGCTTTGGTTACCATTACTATTATCCTCTCTGTATGGATGAGTATTCCCGGTTAATCCCCGCCGAAAACCGCTTTCCCTCATCAGCGGGCGGCAAAGGTTTCGGGCCGATAGCCGATTATGTCCATTCGCTCGGTCTTAAATTCGGCATTCATATCATGCGCGGAATTCCGCGTCAGGCGGTTCACGCAAACTGCCCGATAAAATACAAAGGTGTCACCGCGAGGGATATCGCGCACGGATGGTCTGTCTGCTCATGGAATCCCGATATGTACGGCGTTATTCCCGACGCGAAGGGTGCGCAGGAATACTATGATTCGATATTTGAGCTCTATGCCTCATGGGGCGTGGACTACATAAAATGCGACGATATCTGCATCACCGAGGGAAGACCCGATAATCTCTATTCCGCCGAGAAGGAAATCGAGATGCTCCGCAAAGCAATAGACAACTGCGGCAGGGATATGGTGCTCTCCCTCTCGCCGGGTCCTGCTGTTCTTGATAAGCACGCGCATCTTGCGGCGAACGCGAACATGTGGCGCATAACAGGCGATTTTTGGGATAAGTGGGAGCGCCTTCACGATATGTTTGACCGCTGCCTTGCCTGGCAGGATTATGTTGAGCCCGGCGCGTGGCCTGACTGCGATATGCTCCCGATAGGCCATATCTGTATCACGGCGGCGGACCTCAAAGAGGGAAGATGGACGAATTTCACTCATAACGAGCAGCAGACAATGCTGAGCTTATGGTGCATTTTCCGCTCTCCCCTTATGATAGGCGCGGAAATGCGCGATAACGATGAGTTCACCCTTTCGCTTCTTACGAATCCCGACCTGATAACAATGCTCAAAACGTCATCCGGCGCCCGTCAGACACGCAGAGACGAAACCGGAGGCAAGGGAGAAATTATCTGGGAATCGCAGGGCGAAAACTGCCGCTATGCCGCGCTTTTCAATACGTCGGACGAAGAGCGCAAAATCGAATTCGACGCCGGCGGCGCGAAGGTTTATGACATCTGGCAGAGAGAATATATTGATTATGACGGCTTCGCCGTTGCGGGAGTCCACGGCGTGAGACTTTTCAGATTGGAGAAATAAAATGGAGAGAGTGCCGAATTACAGACTGGCAAAGCCTGAGCCCGATCATATTATGCTCAGCATAAACGGAGACCCGAGATACACGATGACAGTCACCTGGCGCACAAGCGCCGATGTTGAAAACGGTTATCTTGAATTCTATGAGCGCGGCGGCGAAAAATTCAGGGCCGACGCGGTTACAAAGGTGTTCAAAAGTGACATAAACACCTCAAATATTCATTTCGCGAAGGCGGAGAATCTCAAAAGCGGGACGAGATATTACTACACCTGCGGCAATGATGATATTCGCAGCGAAGAGTTTTATTTTGACACTCAGGAAGAGAACCTTACCCATTTCAAGTTCCTCGCGATTGCGGATCATCAGAAGGATGACGATCACTATAATCCCGATTATTCGATGCTCAATGAATTCCTCAAAAGGGTGCTTTCGGAGCATC
>CAMUZD010000228.1 GCA_947165115.1 uncultured Clostridia bacterium | reverse complement strand
TTTTGGTGCGTGGCAGGCGAGCCCGCAGGCGAGATGGGCCGCGCCGGGTCTCTCGGTGGCGTTGAAGCCCCAGATTCCCTTGATTGTGGTCGGGTCCATATCCATCGTTTCGGAGCCGTAGCACCAGCAGGGTGTGACGGAGAGGGTAACTGCGACGCCCTCTTTCTTGAACTGCGCCTCGCAGGCGGCCGCCTCTGCGACTCTGCCGATTGAGGTGTCGGAGATGACAACCCTGACGGGGGTGCCGTCCGAATAACGCAGGTTTTCCTCATAGAGTTTCTTGACTGACTGAGCCATCATCATGGTCTGATCCTCGAGGGACTCCCTGACCTTCAGAGGGCCGCGTCTGCCGTCGATGATACGGCGGATGCCTATTGCGGGATAATCGCCGATAAGTCTGCTTTTTGCCATAATATTACGCTCCTTTTATGTAAATTCTTAATTATTGCCTGATCTGAGATACGCGGCATTCCATTCCGCCGTGTTTTCGGGATAATAAACCTTTATATTCTCGCTGTTTGCGATGATTTTTCTCGCCTCGGCAACATCCTTGATGCAGCCCTGCGCGATGAGCTGAACCGCGATATTTCCGAGCACGGTCGCCTCAATCGGGCCCGCTTTTACGGGAACTCCGCAGGCGTTCGCGGTCATCTGACAGAGCAGGCCGTCCTTGACGCCGCCGCCGATAACGTGAATTTCTTTATAATCCTTACCCGTGCAGCTCTTGATTTTTTCAAAGGTTGCGCGGTATTTCATTGCGAGACTCTCATATATGCAGCGGACAATTGCGCCGTCTGTCCCGGGGAACCTGCCGGTCGCGTTTTTGCAGTAATCGCGGATTCTCTGCGGGATATTGCCCATTTTGCCGAATTCTTCATAATCGGGGTCGATGAAATGGGCGAACGGCTCGCTCTCAAGCGCGAGCTTTTCAAGGTCGGCGTAGGAATAATCCTTGCCGTGTCTGTTCCAGTGGCGGCGGCTCTCCTGAATGAGCCAGAGACCCGTGATATTCTTGAGAAATCCGGTTTTGCCCTCGCATCCGCCCTCGTTGGTGACATTCATCTCAAGCGAAGTTTCGTTTACTATCGGCTCGTCGAGCTCGGTGCCGAAGAGAGACCAGGTGCCGCTCGAGAGGAAGATGAAGTCCTTTTCTTCGGCCGGCACGGCGGTTATCGCGCTCTGCGTATCGTGGCCGCAGACGCTTATGACTCTGATATCGCCCTCCAGACCGCATTCCTCTTTTATCAGGGGCGACAGCGTGCGGCTGACTTCGCCGGGAAGCTTTATTTCGCCCGCGAGGCGCTGCGGTATGCCGAGCTTATCGAATATCTCGGAGCACCAGGTGCCTGTTTTGATATCAACGAGCTGCGAGGTGGTCGCTATCGAATACTCGGTCGCCTGCTCACCGGTCAGCATATAGGCGAATAAATCTGGCATAAAGAGGAATTTATCGGCTCTCTCAAGCAGATCTTTTCTCTCCAGCGCGAGGGAATAGAGCTGAAATACGGTGTTGAGCTCCATGAACTGAATGCCGGTGAGCTCGTAAAAGCGCTCTTTCGGGATGGTTTCAAACGCCTTTTCCACAAGACCGGCCGTTCTCTTATCCCTGTAATGAACGGGGTTTTCAAGCAGTCTGCCGTCTTTGTCAAGCAAACCGAAATCCACGCCCCAGGTATCGATTCCTATGCTGTCAAAGGAATCGGCTATTCTCGCCTTTATCAGACTCTGTTTGATTTCATGAAACAGGCGGAGCACATCCCAGTAAACCGTGCCGCCGACGGATACGGGGTCGTTTGTGAAGCGGTGAACCTCGTTGAGCGAAATCTTTTCGCCGTCAAAGGTGCCGATAATGGCTCTGCCGCTTGACGCGCCGAAATCTATCGCAAGAACCTTCTTAATCATTGAACAACACCTTTTTTGAGGATGATATTTGCGTAAATTGCGGTCTCGCCGGTCGCAACAACCGCATAGGCCTTCTTCGCTCTCTCATAGAAAGCGAATCTCTCGATGAGCTCGATATTCTTATCGCCCTCGTTTGCCTTGATTGTCTTTTCGTATTCCGCCCAGATGGGAGGTCTGTTTTCGGGATCGCCGTTATCCATAAGGCCGACGGGCGCCTCAACATAGGTATCGAGCGGCATAAGCTTCAGAACAGCGTCGAGAATTTCATTGACGCCGTGACCGTCAAGGCGGATAAGGCGCTTCGCGACAGACGCGGCGGGGAAATTGCCGTCGCCGATAACGATTTCATCACCGTGGCCCATTTCCATAAGGATTTTGAGCAGATTCGGTGAGAGAACGGGAGAAATATTCTTTAACATAGCGTTGCCTCCTGTTTGATGATTTAGAATTCGGCTGAACCTGTTGTTCTCGGGAACGGAATCGCGTCGCGGATATTAGAAACGCCTGTGAGATACATTACCAGACGCTCGAAGCCGAGACCGAAGCCGCTGTGCTTGACGCCGCCGTATCTGCGAAGGTCAAGATACCAGCTGTAATCCTCCTCTTTGAGGCCGAGCTCGGCGATTCTGTCAAGAAGCACATCGAGGCGCTCCTCTCTCTGGCTGCCGCCGATGATTTCGCCGATGCCCATAACGAGGCAGTCGCAGGCGGCGACGGTCTTTCCGTCGTCATTCAGGCGCATATAGAATGCCTTGATTTCTTTGGGATAATCGGTGACGAAGACGGGCTTTCTGAATATCTGCTCGGTAAGATAGCGCTCGTGCTCAGTCTGAAGGTCGATACCCCAGCTGACTTTATATTCGAATTCGTCATTGTGCTTTTCGAGAAGCTCAACCGCCTCGGTGTACGAAACTCTGCCGAAATCGGAATTTGCGACCGCGGTGAGGCGCTCGAGCAGTCCCTTATCGACGAATTTATTGAGGAATTCCATCTCCTGCGGGCAGTTTTCAATGACATAGCTGATTACGAATTTAATCATTGCCTCGGCGATGTCCATATTCTCGCTGAGCTCTGCAAACGCGATTTCGGGCTCAATCATCCAGAATTCCGCCGCATGGCGCTGAGTATAGGATTTCTCGGCTCTGAAGGTCGGTCCGAAGGTATAGATTTTGCCGAATGCGAGGGCCATTATTTCGCCCTGAAGCTGACCCGAAACGGTCAGATAGGCGGGCTTTTTGAAGAAATCCTGAGCAAAATCAACCGCGCCGTCCTCGGTCTTGGGCACTTCGGCAAGGTCGAAATCGGTGACTCTGAATCTCTCACCCGCGCCCTCGGCATCCGAGCAGGAAATCAGCGGGGTATGGGCATAGACAAAGCCCTGATCTATAAAGAATTTGTGAATCGCGTAAGCGGCGACGGAGCGCACTCTGAATACCGCGTTGAAAAGATTGGTCCTCGGTCTCAGATGCGCGATTTCCCTGAGATATTCAACCGAATGTCTCTTCTTTTGAAGCGGATAATCGGGAGTCGAGGTTGCCTCCACCGAGATTTCGTCCGCGTTGATTTCAAAGGGCTGGCTCGCCTCGGGGGTAAGCAGGAGGTTTCCCGTAACCCTGAGGGCTGCGCCGACATTCTGCTTCGCTATATCCTTGTAGTTCGCGAGCTTGCTCTCTTCAAAAACGACCTGAAGACCCTTGAAGGAGCTGCCGTCGTTGAGCTCTATGAAGCCGATGGCCTTTGAATCCCTGAGAGTACGCACCCAGCCGTAAACGGTAATCGTTTTATCGGCATAGGATTCGGGGCTTTCATA
>CAMUZD010000227.1 GCA_947165115.1 uncultured Clostridia bacterium | reverse complement strand
TGCGAGGCGGTCAGCGGAGCGGCGAATTGTGAATCGGCGGAATTCTCACGCTTTCTGCAGTCTCTCAGATACCAGCTCCTCAGCGCGGCAAGGCAGTCGGCATAGCTTTCCCCCTTGCTTTTAAGGTAATTTGACATAAGATTTATGTATTCATCCGCCTGCGGACATTCGCCCTTCCACGCCGTAAACTCATCCGCCGTCAGCATCACATTTCTATACGGTCCGTATCCCGCTTTTGCCGTTTCAGCACAATCACAAACATCTTCATCAATTTCATCATTCACGGGGGCGGACACTCGGGGGGATTCTATATTTGATTTATCAAAATCAATTTTTTCTTTTCTTTCCTCCCCTTTATTGAACTGATCTTTACTTATCTTTTCTAAACTCCCCTGTGGATCCAAATTTGCATAGCGGATTTCATAGACCTTTTTCTCATTCTCTGAAAGCTCGTTTTTCTCATCGAGAAGCGAGGGGATATATCTGTCGTTTTTGATTGTGTTGTGGACTTTCCAGTGCATAATAACGCAGACACCGCTTTCGAATACGTGGATGAAATTATTTGATTCAAGCTCTTCCAGATGCTCTTTTGAAGCTCCGCTCACGCGCATCAGACTTTTCGTATT
The DNA here is from genome assembly GCA_947165115.1 of uncultured Clostridia bacterium. Taxonomy (GTDB): domain Bacteria; phylum Bacillota; class Clostridia; order Oscillospirales; family Acutalibacteraceae; genus CAG-177. The sequence goes on along the minus strand of CAMUZD010000227.1, from coordinate 3,101 downwards.
GTTGACGAGGCCGTCATCATCGGCGCACATATTGAGAGTGACATAGAGGGCCCTCGCTTCGGTGCTCATATCGAGGAACGCGTCGCTGAGTAAAATCTGTTTGCTGAACATTCTTTTTCCTGCCATAACCTGCCTCCGGCTTAAATTATTTGAAATACCCTTTCACTTATAGCCGGAACAGCCCGATTCCGCAGGATAATCATCCGTCGGTTTTGGATGAAAGAAAAAATTTGTCATTCTGAGGCCGCAGACCGAAGAATCTCAGATACAGAGAATTTTTATTTATGCATTAAAATACGCCTGCTATGAGATCCTTCGCTCCGCTCAGGATGACAAATCATTTAATTCCGCATTCCGAATTCCGCACTCCGAATTATCCCTTTTTATCATTTCCCACAAAAATATTTTTTCAGCGGGGGAATATTCGTCAAAAGGGTTATTGACATATGTCAAAAACGGTATATAATAGAACTGTAAACTGAAATTATAATCGCGAAAGGAGTATTCCATGGCGAGACCGAGCAAGAGCAGAATCATCTGCAGATATCCCAAAAATATCGGCTTTGAGCCCTATACCGACTATGCCGATACGGTTGCTCTCGCGTTTGATGAATACGAGGCTTTCCGCCTGATAGATACATTGGGATATACTCAGGAGGAGTGCGCGAGGCAGATGAATATCGCACGCTCGAGCGTGGCGGCGATTTATCAGAGCGCGAGGAACAAAATAGCCGATGCAGTGGTCCACGGCAAAGCAATGAATATTCACGGCGGCAACGTTACGCTGTGTCAGTATAAATCTGTCTGCTGCGGCAGCTGCGGTAAAAACAACTGCGCCGCGTGCGGAAAATGTGAAAAATCAGAAGCGGAGGGTGAATGATTATGGCAGAAAATAAAAACGCGTGGAGAGATTTCAATCTTGGAGTATGGTGCGACGACATCAATGTCTCCAACTTTATAAAGATGAATTATACCGCCTATAACGGCGATTCCTCCTTCCTCGAAGGTCCGACGGAGAGGACAAAGAATGAGATGAAGAAGGTACACGAGCTGCTTATCGCCGAGAATGAGAAGGGCGGTGTGCTCGATATCGACACGACGAGAGTTATCACGATTCTCTCCCACGGACCCGGCTATGTGGTCGATAAGGATACCGATATTATAGTCGGCCTTCAGACAGACGAGCCGCTCAAGAGGGGCGTTTCTCCGTTTGCGGGTATCAGGAATTCCGTTCAGGCCTGCAACGCCTACGGCTATGAGATGAGCAGCAAAATCAAGGATGAATTCAAATACAGAACCACCCATAATACAGGCGTTTTCCGTGCTTATACCGATACGATGAAAAAGGCGCGCCATGCGGGAATCCTGACCGGCCTGCCCGATGCCTATGCCAGAGGCAGAATCATCGGCGACTACAGGCGTATTGCCCTCTACGGCATGGATTTTCTCATTGAGCAGAAGCAGGCGGATAAAGAGAAGCTTGCCGAGAAGGAATATCTCGACGAGGAGACGATTCATCTGCTCGAGGACCTCGCGAAGCAGATTGAATTCATGCATCAGCTCAAGGAACTCGCCCTGCTCTACGGCTACGATATTTCGAAGCCGGCTCAGAACGCTTTCGAGGCGGTTCAGTGGCTTTATTTCGGTTATCTCGGAGCCATCAAGGAGCAGAACGGCGCGGCGAACTCAATCGGCAGAATCGCCGAATTCCTTGATATATATATCGAAAGAGACCTCAGAGACGGCAAAATCACCGAATCGCAGGCGCAGGAGCTCATCGATGATCTGGTCATCAAACTCCGCCTTGTCCGCCATCTCAGAACCCCCGAATACAATGACCTTTTCGCGGGCGATCCGGTCTGGGTCACCCTCGCGCTCGCCGGCGTTACCGGCGAGGGTAAGCACATGGTCTCAAAGACGAGCTACAGAGTGCTGAATACCCTTTATAATCTCGGTTCATCCGCCGAGCCGAATATTACGGTTCTCTGGAGCGACAGGCTGCCCGAACCCTTCAAGAGATTCTGCGCGAAGGTCAGCATCGATACAGATTCAATTCAGTATGAAAACGATGACCTCATGAGACGCCTCTACGGCGATGATTACGCTATTGCCTGCTGCGTTTCCGCAATGAAGATGGGCAAGCAGATGCAGTTTTTCGGCGCGAGATGCAACCTCGCGAAGGTCCTTCTCATGGCCCTCAACGGCGGCAAAGACGAGATTGCGGGCGATCAGATTGCTCCCGAGGGTAAACCCTTCGGCGATGATATTCTCTCATTTGACGAAGTCTATAATGAATATAAGAAATATCTGAGCTGGATGGCTCGCCTCTATGTCAACACGATGAATATAATTCACTATATGCACGATAAATATGCCTATGAGCGCCTTATGATGTCGCTTCACGATACGGATGTTGAGCGCCTTATGGCATTCGGCGTATCGGGCTTCTCGGTCGCGGTCGATTCGCTCTCCGCGATAAAATACGCGAAGGTCCGCCCCGTCAGGGACGAGAGGGGAATTATCACAGATTTTGAGATCAAAGGCGATTTCCCGAAATACGGCAATGACGATGACAGAGTCGACCTCATCGGCAAAGATTTAATTGAGTATTTCTACAGAGAGCTCTGCAAAACTCCCGCCTACCGCGGCGCTCACCATACTCTCTCTATTCTCACGATCACCTCAAACGTCATGTATGGCAGAAAGACCGGCTCTACTCCCGACGGCAGAAAGGCCGGCGAGCCCTTTGCTCCGGGCGCAAATCCCATGCACGGCAGGGATTCCCAGGGCGCGCTCGCTTCTCTCAATTCGGTCGCGAAGCTCAACTACGCCTGCTGCAGAGACGGCATTTCAAATACATTCTCGATAACTCCCGACGCCCTCGGCAAAAACGAGGATGACAGAATTTCAAATCTCGTCACTATGCTCGACGGCTACTTTGAGCAGGATGCCCATCATCTCAATGTCAATGTTCTCAACCGCGAAAAGCTTATCGCCGCCATGGCGGATCCGACCCTCTATCCCTCGCTCACCATAAGGGTTTCGGGCTACGCGGTCAATTTCAACAAGCTCACGAAGGATAAGCAGGAAGAGGTCATCGC
>CAMUZD010000226.1 GCA_947165115.1 uncultured Clostridia bacterium | reverse complement strand
GGGCAGATACTATATGTTCGCGACCTTCACAAAGGAAAACGGCCTGCGCGGCACCTATATTCTCTCCTCGGATTCTCCCGAAGGTCCCTTTGCTCCGCACAGCGACGGCGCGGTCACTCCGTTTGAATGGGAATGTCTCGACGGCACTTTTTATGTTGAAGACGGCGTGCCCTACATTGTTTTCTGCCACGAACACACCCAGATAATTGACGGCACAATATGCTATATGCCGCTGACCGAAGATCTCAGAGCGGCGGCGGGCGAGCCGCTTAAACTCTTTGCGGCCTCAGAACCGTATTATGTTGTCAAAAAGCAGGATGGCGATCATTATGTGACCGACGGACCGTTTATGTTCCCCTCAAAAACCGGAGAACTCTTTATGATATGGTCCACTTTCCCGAAGGGGCTTTATGCCGAATGTGTCGTGAAATTCGAGGGCGGGAGCATAAAGAACCGCTTTGAGCATCTTGCTCCGCTCATTGATGACGACGGCGGCCACGGTATGATTTTCAAAGCAGGGGACAAGGCGTTCCTTACCTTCCACTCACCGAATGTGAGCGGATCCGAGCGCCCCTTCTTTGTCGAAATTGAAGACTGCGGTGACAATCTGAAAGTTAAGTGATAATCAAAACCCGCCGGAAATCCGGCGGGTAAATCTATGCTTGTTTTATTCCGGGCAGGTGATTTCGGCGATGTTTTCAATCATATGGTGAAGTGCCTGTGCCAGATCGGAATCCGCAGCCTTATAGAGCATTTCCTTGCCCTCGCGGCGAGAGGTAATCAGCCCCGCCGCCTTGAGAAGCCTGAGATGATGCGAAATCGCGGGGCTCGTCATTTTGACTGCCGCCGCTATATCGAGCACGCACTCCTCTGTGTGGCAGAGATACCAGAATATACGCAGGCGCGTCGGGTCGCCGAGCTGCTTCATCGCGTCCGATACGCCGTTTATCGCCGCGTCATCGGGCAACGAATCCTCGATTATGAAATTGATTCTGCCGTGATTGTGCGGCAGATTTTTCTTTTCCGCCATAGTAATAACTCCCGGAATTGCTTTTTATATATTAATTATATTACTTTTGACCGCAAAATGCAAGTGACCGATTGGAAAGATTAAAAGATTATTTAATATTTTAACAAAACCTGTTGACAAACCCTGGAAAAGGGGATATAATAAGTTCAACGATTAAACAATCATTTAATCGAAATTAAAGACCGCAATTCTATATACTATTCCGAAAGAGCTGATAATATGAAAAAAACTTATAAAATCGATGTTGACTGCGCAAACTGCGCGGCAAAGATGGAGACGGCTGCCAATAAGGTCGACGGAGTTAAAGAGGCGAGCGTCAATTTCATGACTCTTAAGATGAAGGTCGAATTTGAAGATGGCGCCGATACCGAAGCTGTTATGAAGGAAGTCCTGAAAAAATGCAAAAAGGTTGAGAGCGACTGCGAAATCTATTTCTGAAACGGGGCGTGAAAAATGAGCAGAACTCTGCGAAAAAAGCTTATAAGAATAATTGCGGCGGCGGTATTTACCGTCTGCCTTATTCTGCTTAAAAAATTCGCGCAAGTCAATCCGTATGTCCTTCTCGCACTCTATATCGCCGACTATATACTCATCGGATACGATATACTTATCAAGGCGTTCAAGGGTATATTGAACCGCCAGCCGTTTGATGAAAATCTGCTCATGGCGGTTGCCACTCTCGGCGCGTTTGCGCTCGCAATTATTACAAAGAGCGGCGATTACAACGAGGCAATAGCTGTCATGCTCTTTTATCAGGTCGGTGAATGGTTCGAAAAATTCGCCGTCGGCAAAAGCAGGAAGAGTATTACCGATTTAATGGATATCTGCCCCGATTATGCGAATATCGAAGCTGAGGGCGGAACACTTGAAAAGGTTGATCCGGAAGAGCTTGAAATCGGCTCCGTCATAGTCGTTATGCAGGGCGAGAGAATTCCGGTTGACGGCGTGGTTATCGAAGGAAACTCGATGCTCGACACCTCCGCGCTCACGGGCGAATCCGTTCCCCGGGAGGCAAAAGAGGGCGACGAGGTTCTCAGCGGATGCATCAATACCGGCGCAATTCTGAAAATCAGGACCACGAAAGAGTTTTCGGATTCCACTGCTTCTAAGATACTTGAGCTCATCGAGGACGCAAGCTCCCGCAAATCAAAATCGGAGAATTTCATCACGAAATTCGCGAGAGTATATACGCCGGTTGTCGTCATTTCCGCACTCGCGCTCGCGGTCATTCCGCCGCTTGTTTCTATGCTTGCAGGTGCTTCGCCGCGCTGGGGCGAATGGATTTACAGAGCGCTGACGTTTCTTGTTATTTCCTGCCCCTGTGCTCTGGTTATATCAATTCCTCTCTCATTTTTCGCCGGGATCGGAGGAGCCGGCAGACGCGGAATCCTGATCAAAGGCTCGAATTATCTCGAAATTCTTTCCGACACAAAAACCGTCGTATTCGACAAGACCGGCACGCTTACGAAGGGCACTTTTGAGGTCAGCGTGGTTCATCCTCATGATATAGAGGAGGAGATGCTTCTGCATCTCGCCTCACATGCGGAGAGATACTCCTCCCATCCGATTTCCGAATCGGTGAAAAGGGCTTTCCCCGACGCCGCGGACGGATGCACGGTGGATGATTATGAGGAGCTTCCCGGTCTCGGAGTCAAAGCTTCAATCAACGGCAAAACCGTCGCCGTCGGCAATTCAAAGCTAATGAAATCGCTCGGCGCAGATTATCATGAGTGCTCTCATACCGGCACGATTCTGCATGTCGCAATTGACGGCGCTTATGCCGGGCATATCGTTATTTCCGATGTCCTCAAGCCCAGTTCGGCAAAAGCGATTGCCGAGCTTAAAAAACTGCCTGCGCAGACTGTTATGCTGACCGGCGACACCGAGAATGTCGCAAAAAGCGTAGCGGACGAGCTTGGAATCGATGAATACAAGAGCGGTCTGCTCCCGCAGGATAATTTCGGAGAAAAAGAGCAAAAAAGAAATCGTCGCCTTTGCGGGCGACGGAATAAATGACGCTCCCGTGCTTGCAAGAGCGGATACGGGAATAGCGATGGGCGCGCTCGGCTCAGATGCCGCGGTCGAGGCGGCCGATATAGTGCTCATGGATGATGATCCGCTGAAAATCCCCGAGGCAATACGCATCTCTAAAAAGTGTCTTCGCATCGTCAAGGAGAATATATGGTTTGCCATCGGAGTCAAGGTCATCTGCCTTGTTCTCGGAGCCCTCGGAATAGCGAATATGTGGGCGGCAATCTTCGCCGATGTCGGAGTTATGATCCTGGCCGTTCTCAACGCTATAAGGTGTATGAAATCATGAATCAGGCGCAGCGAAATGTTTAATAAATAACAAAAAAAGGCTTGCAACGCAAGCCTTTTTCTCTGGCGTCCTCGGCGGGATTCGAACCCACGGCCTTCCGCTTAGGAGTGACCTCGAAACTCGGTTGTAGAGTCACTTCCTGTACCCGATAATCCCGTATTTTCAAGGCTTTTTCGCACTTTGAGTGTTAAGCTGTGTTACGGAATTACTGCTAATTTTAATATATCATTCGTATCTTGTTTGAAATAATAGTAAAGCGAATAGATTACATCGGTATATTCGTAATTTTCAGAATTGTTTGATTCATTTTTTATGCTACAAGCGCACAATGAATGCTCATGTACGGTAAGGAAGCAAGCAACCGAAAACAAGAGATAGACCGC
>CAMUZD010000225.1 GCA_947165115.1 uncultured Clostridia bacterium | reverse complement strand
TGGCAGCGGATGAGGGATATATCCGCCCCGAAGATATCGCCAGACTCATTAAATTCCGCAACAATCCTTCCGATGAAAGCTGGATAGGTGAATAATATGAAAAATCTGCTGAATATTCTTGATTTGAGCACAGAGGAAATTGATTCTCTGATAAAGGTTGCCGATGATATAATCGCCGATCCCGAAAAATATAAAGAGGCATGCAAGCATAAAATTCTTGCGACTCTTTTCTTTGAGCCGTCAACCAGAACCCGCCTGAGCTTTGAATCCGCAATGCTCTCACTCGGCGGCAGTGTGCTCGGTTTCTCGGAGGCGAGCTCAAGCTCCGCGGCAAAGGGCGAAAGCGTCGCCGATACAATAGCCGTTGTCAGCGGTTATGCTGATATTATCGCCATGCGCCATCCGAAGGAGGGCGCGCCTCACGTAGCTCTCACTCGCTCGACAGTCCCGATTATCAACGCGGGCGACGGCGGTCATTTCCATCCGACGCAGACTCTGACCGACCTTCTCACAATCAGCCACGAGCTTGGCAGGCTCGATAATCTCAAAGTCGGCGTTTGCGGAGACCTCAAATTCGGCAGAACGGTCCATTCGCTTATAGCCGCGATGTCGAGATATACGGGCATTGAATATGTTTTGATTTCACCTGTAGAGTTGAAACTTCCGAGTTTCGTCAAGCAGGATTATATTAAGGATAAAGGCATTCCCTATACCCAGAGCACCGATCTTGACAGCGTCATCGGGGATCTTGATATCCTTTATATGACAAGGGTTCAGCGCGAAAGATTCTTCAACGAGGAAGATTATTTAAGACTAAAAGACAGCTACATTCTCACCGAAGAAAAAATGAAAAAAGCATCCCCCAATCTCAGGGTGATGCATCCTCTGCCGAGAGTAAATGAAATTTCCACCGCCGTTGACAGCGACCCGAGAGCCTGCTATTTCAGGCAGGCGCGCTACGGCAAATTTATCAGAATGGCGCTCATTATGGATATGCTGGGGGTAACCGTATGAATATTGACAGCATTTATACAGGCTTTGTTATCGACCACATCGGCGCGGGCAAGGGCATGATGCTCTATAAACTGCTCGGCCTCGCCAAGCTCGAATGCCCGGTCGCGATGATTATGAACGCGACCAGCAAGCGCATGGGCAAAAAAGATATAATCAAAATCGACGGCGATATAGATATCGATATGGATGTTATCGGCTATGTCGACCCGGATGCGACGGTCAATGTCATCCGCGAGGGCAAGCTCGTCGAGAAGCGCGATATAACCGTTCCGAAAGAGCTGAAAAACGTGCTTTTCTGCAAGAATCCGAGGTGTATCACCTCCACCGAGCAGGAACTCCCGCACATCTTCCGCCTCACCGACGAAAAGAAACGCATCTACCGCTGTATCTACTGCGACACCAAAGCAAACAACTGAAAACAGACAGAAAACGGACTGCCGCAAAGCAGTCCGTTTTGATTTATTCAGCTTTTTCTCAATACAGTGACCAGGCTCTGGCTTTGATAATCATATCATAAATGAAGCCGATGATGCGCTGAAAAATATTGCCGTCAACCTTTACCGCGGCGTAGATCCGCAGTCCTCTGAAAGTTTCGATGAATATCCCGTCGGCTTTTTCGCGCGCCGAAACAATCTGCGAAGTAATGACTCTTACGCTCTCTCCGCATTCAATCTCAACATCGCCGTCCGAAACGGAATCGGGCAGAGAGTATCCGTCGGCCGCTGTCAGCACGTAGTCGATATAATAGGTTCTGCCGGCAACAAGAGCCTCGCTGACATGCGTGCCCGAGTAGTCGGAAACCGAAACAGGGCCGTCTCCGCGCGTGCTGTAAACGACGTTTCCGCCCTTGATTTCAATGAATTTTTCCGCGTCAGCCGCCGTCAGTCCCTCGAGATCGCTGTTCAGTTTAACCGATACTTTGCCGGCATCTTCCGCCGCAAATGCGGGCAGAACACAGCAGAACGCTAAGCAGACCGCAACAGCGAGAGACAGAATTCTTTTAGTCATAACCGCACCCCTTTCCGTCTTACATTTATATTTTACATTGATTTTCCACGCGTGTCAATAAGCTGAAATTCAATTGCACTCCCCGACAGAAAATGCTATAATAAATCTGTTAGATTTCAGAAGGAGAATGTTATGAAACTGCTTTCAATAATAATGAGCGTAGTCATGTTTTTCAGTGCGGGGCTGTTTTTCTGCGGGCGTTCGGTCGGCGAAGCGTCTTCGGTTGCCAATAACGAATTCGCCTGCGCAGGATACGATCTGACGCTCAATATTCTGTCGAAGAGCTATGACCTGTTCAGCCACAAAACGTATGATTATATGGGCGAATCGGACTTTGCTTATGTGTGGCCCGCCGTGTCTCTGATTGAGAATGTCGCCGATGCTTACAGGCTTTTCCCCGGCAGCATAAAGCTGAAAACATACTATAACGATATGTTGACAAACGGCATAAAAAGATATCTTGTGAAAGATGCCGTCATAACAGCTCCCGAAAAGGAATACAGCGGCATTTCTTATTATAATTCATATCCCGGCAGCAAAGGCGATTATTACTATGACGATAACGAGTGGGTCTGCATACAGCTTCTGCTCGGTTACGGTCAGCTCGGGAAGCGGGAATTGCTGAGTGCGGCGCTTGATAATCTTGAATTCATCTGGACGGGTTGGGACAGTTCTCTTGACGGCGGAATCTACTGGTCTTCGGAATATAGCAGCAAAAACGCCTGCTCGAATGCTCCCGCGGCAATTGCTTTCCTGCTCGCTTATCAGTTCACCCAAAAAGAAGAATACCTCGAAAAAGGCAGAATGATTTATGAGTGGGTGAATTCCGCCCTTCGCGAAGACGACCTCTTTATTGACAATATTCAGGTTGAATCCGGAGCAAAGAATTACTGGAAGGGAATCTATAATCAGGCGACGATGATTTACGCGGGCAGTCTCCTCTATGAGATTACAGGTGAAAAAGAGTATTATGACCTGACCTCGGCGACAGTCCGCGCGACGATTCCGCTTATGTTTACCGAAACCGCAAACGAAGACGGGAGCGTCGATATAAAAATGAACGCGAACCCTATATTCAAAGCCTGGTGCGTCGGCTGGCTCGCTCGCAGTTATGAAAAATTTTATACCGTTGACCCCGAACAGAGCAGCTTGCCGATGGATTATATGGCGGCGGTTCTAAAGCAGGAACTGCTCACGAAGGACGAAGCCGGTTTTTATGACCCGTTCTTCTGCTCCGGCGCAGCAGACGATGAAAACTATACGGAAGTCCTCGGCCAGGACGGAGTCGCCTCCGCCCTCCTTTGCACGGCATATTATGAAACCCTTCTGAAAAATGATTGAATATGAAAGAAAGTCTATAGGAGATTTTATAGAAAAAAAGAAAATCAAACCATTATATATAGAAAACAGGAGAATAAATGATGAGAAATGAGTTGAGTAAACACATATCGCAGGAAAAATTTGAGCTCATTTTTAAAGATTTTATGGCTCAGGCTGATGAGAATGTTAAAACCGGCAAATCGAACGGCACTAAAAAGTCCAGGTATTTAGATGATATCGAATTTAATGGTGCGAAGTTTAACTGTAACTATGGTCAAGGAGCTGCAACAAAAACTCCACATATCAATTGGTGGGTGCTTTCTGTTTATTATATTCCCTACACTGGGAAAATAATAATGGGTATTGAGGATCATAGGTATCCGTATCTTAATGAAATGAGTCCTGTATCTCACAAGTCAATC
>CAMUZD010000224.1 GCA_947165115.1 uncultured Clostridia bacterium | reverse complement strand
GATTCTCGGCGCCACCGCATCCGAAAAGAGCGAAATAAGAAGCACCGTGCGCAGTCTCGGCGTTACCTACCCGATAATTATGCGCAATTACCAGTTCAACAAGTTTGATACCGGCTATGTTCCGACCACCGTATTTATCGACGGCGACGGCTATGTTCTTTCATCCGAGCCGTATGTCGGCGGCAGATCATATGCCGAATGGGAAAGAATACTTCTTTCCTATCTCAAGTGACCGGAATGAAAAAAAGAATTGTATTTATCATATTGATAGCTTTTTCCGCCGCGCTGATTGCGATCGGCTGTATCAAAGGTCAGCCGGATTCCGTTATGGCGAAGGCGGTCACCGTATGTCTGGAGTGTATCGGAATTGGATAATAAAAGAAAACTGCTGATTCAGTCGCTTGCGGCGCTGATACAGAATGCGGATTTCAGGGGCTTCTTCAGCGGAAAGGTTTCGGATGCCGCGACAAAGAAAATATGCGTGCCCGGGCTCAACTGTTATTCCTGTCCGTCGGCCGTCGGCGCCTGCCCGATAGGTTCTCTTCAGAGCTCGCTCTCATCATTTTCTTTCAAGGTTCCTTACTATATCATCGGGCTGCTGATATTCTTCGGCGTTTTGCTCGGCAGAGCTGTCTGCGGCTTTCTCTGCCCGTTCGGTCTGCTTCAGGATTTGCTGCACAAGATACCGTTTTTTAAGAAAATCAAGACTTTCAAAGCGGATAAGTATCTGCGTTTCATAAAATACGCGGTGTTGATTTTCGGTGTGATAATTCTGCCGGTGTTCATTAAACTCACGCCCGTATTCTGCAAATATCTCTGCCCCTCGGGCACTCTTGCAGGCCTTTTGCTCGCCTTTTCCGATACGAAGCTCTTCTCCCTTTTCGGCGGAAGATTTATGTGGAAGGCGTGTATTCTCGGTATTATCACACTCGCGAGCGTGATTATCTACAGACCGTTCTGCAAATATCTCTGCCCGCTCGGCGCGTTTTACGCCCCGTTCAATAAAGTATCGCTCCTGCAGCTGAAAACGGACAGTGAAAAATGCACCCACTGCAAAGCATGCTTCAGAGCGTGCGATATGTGCGTTGACCCGTCTCTTCATCCCGACAGCACCGAATGCATAAGATGCGGCAAGTGTATCTCCGCCTGCCCGGAGGGAGCGATTCACTACTCGACACTGTTAAGCAAAGGCGCAAGCTTTCAGAATAATAAGATGAAAACTGCGGAGGTTGAATATGAGCAGGAAGAAAAAGCAGGGACTGATTGAAGCGAAAATCGGCGGAGCGATAGACAAGGTCGCGGATACCGCAATCGACAAGGTCAAGGAAAAAATAGACGAAAAAGCACCTGATTTCATCGGAGATGCGGTCGGAACCGCGCTCGACAATTTCAAGGATAACGCTCTTGAAAAGGCGAAGACGGAAATCAAGGAGGTCGCAGTAAAGCAGACAAAGAGAATTGTCGGCAAGGTCATCCGCCGCTCCGTCACGATTGCCGCCGTTACGGGCTGCGCCGTCCTCATTTTCAAGAATAAGGATACAATTATCGGATTCGTCAAGGATAAAATCGGATAAAACAGTAAAATGAATAATAAGAGAAAGCCTCGTCTTCGGACGAGGCTTTATTTGGATATACTACCCGGAATTCAACCGGGGATAGTGATTTGCGTATTTATGGAACAAGGTATAATCCGTTACAGATTGTCAACTGTAAAACCTCTTTTCAGAGTGTTGACGGAAGCTCCCTCAACATATTTTACGCTGATTTCGGTGAGCTTGGCTTTTACCTCGGGAACAGACCCGCTGAACTTGATTTTTACGGATTTCCCGGGAAGGATAACTGTTGTTTTTACTGCGTCGAATTTTATATCAAGCCCCGAGGCGGTGACTGACAGGATCTTTACCGGCGCAATGTCATTGAGATTCTTGATAATCAGGCAATTGTCATCGGAAGAAATAAAACCCGCCTTTGATTCATCAAAGCTGAAACTTATCCCCATATTTATATTGTCCGAAAATCCGAACTGCGGATATCCGGGATCGGAATAAACATCTTCTATATCATCAGTCAGAAGCAGTTTTTCTATGAGAGTCATAGTGTAATCCTGATTGGGATAAGCTCCGTGAAATACCCCTTCAACAAACCATGTGTTTTCGGGGAGAAACGCCGTCGACGCATCGATGTTCATAGCAGGCGAAACATGATTGTGTTTTGCGTTGCTGCAAACGGAGCCTTTTGCTTCATATCCATCGCTGAAATGCTCCCCGTATTTTGTGCAGGATGCGCCTGTAACAAGCTTTACCGGAAGAAGAACATCCGTGTTGTCGTCCCCGCCAAGGCATTCCTGAATACCGCTGCCGCTGATTATGGAAACATCTATTCCCTCAGACTGACATTTTTCAAATATTTTTCTCAGATTCGGAATCATATCATAATGGATTATGTCATTTGCTTCTATAATCGGTGCGCTCTCAACCGGATCGAGGAATTCCTCTTTGAGCAGTTCATAATACTCGTTTGAACAAAGCGAATACATGCTTCCCCAGTAGCGCCACATCCCGGCGAGTTCGGCAAGTCCGCTGCTTGCAAACTCGTTGATATAATGAAAAAGATCTTTTCTGCACAGTTTCTCAATCTCAGTCGGACTGCTGAGGAGATTTTCCACAAATACAAGGATATCGTCAAAGGGCACATCGGCATCAGCTTCAAGAATATACTTTATGGCATCCGTTCCGGCGAGGGCGGGATAAATCATAACGGCTTTTTTTACGTCGCGGTCTTCAGGATACCTGTAAAAATATGCGGCAATTATCTGACCGCCGTAACTGTGCGAACAGAGTCTTACCTTTTTGGAACCCGTATATTCCTTTACGGATCGGATAAACGACCTGAGCTGTGAGGCAAGTTCGAGACTATCAAGCTGACTGTTGTAGCAAAATACAAAAGTTCTGTCGGGATCTGTCTTTGACGCGACATCTTCGGCAATTGCAGCCATAGCAAGATATTTACCGCTTTTGTGCTTCGAAAGATAACCCACATTGCAAAGTTCGGGATCCTGCGGGAAAGATTCAATTCCGTAATCGGAGCTCCCGTCAGGGTTGCAGGTCAGCTTATGAAGAACTTCTTCGGCGTCCTTTCCCAATCTGGCTCCCAATTTGTCAAAATTTCCGAAAATCAGACCGGCGAGAAGAGTAATCAGAGCCGGAGAATCCGAAGCGATTTTCCCTACCACAGTCTCAACGGTAAAAGGCCATAACTGTTCCTCGTTGTATTCATCCACATTTACGCCCATGATTGTTTCGATAAATCCCGGAACAAAAATAACCGGCGTGTCGTCTTCGGCAGCGCTGACTATAATACAGCAGGAGAAAACAAGAACAACACTGAGCATAAAGCATATTATTCTTTTCACAAAAACACCTTCTCAAGAAATAAACTGTGAGGATAATCGATATAGTTTTTTTAATTATAACACAGTAACTCAGAAATTGAAATATAATTTCCAAGTATATTTTCGATGTTTTTCACAGCAAGTAGCTTTGAAATGGGACTTTTGAATCGTGTCTCGGGAGTCATTATACACTGCTTTTTCAGACTTTTCAAAAAGAAAAAGCCCGCAATCCTTGGATATTAAGGATTTACGGACTCTTGATCTTGGAGGTACCACCCAGATTTGAACTGGGGAGTCGCGGTTTTGCAGACCGCTGCCTTACCACTTGGCTATGGTACCGTCATATAAAAAATGGAGCGGATGACGAGGCTCGAACTCG
>CAMUZD010000223.1 GCA_947165115.1 uncultured Clostridia bacterium | reverse complement strand
AGAGGGCTTGCCTCGCTTAAAGAAGAAATCACAAAATCACTTTGATATATGAATTGGAGGCATTTTTGTGGATTTTAAGGAATTGAAGGCGCTTATCTGCGAAGAATTCGGTTACGACAGCGAAGATATCCGCCCCGAAACCCTTCTCATGGAAATCGTCAGCGACGAGTATGAGGTGCAGGAACTGCTCTCGGGCATAGGCGAGGCAATCGGCGCCGAGCTTGAAATCGAACCCGGAGAGGACTGGACCCTCGGCAATCTTGCCGACGCGATATCCGAAGCTTTATAACCGCAAAATCAGGAGAGAAAATGGAAAATAAACTTGAAAATCTGCAGAAAAATCTCGGATATAAGTTCAAAGATGTTTCACTGCTCAAAACGGCCCTGACCCATTCATCCTACGCGAATGAGAAGGGAACGGTCTGCAACGAGCGGCTGGAATTCCTCGGAGACGCCGTTCTCGGCTTCATATCCGCCGAATTTTTCTATAATAACTACGATGTGCCCGAGGGCGATTTAACCAAGCACAGGGCGGCGCGCGTCTGCGAGAACGCGCTCTGCATGTTCGCGCGCGAGCTCGATATCGGCTCGGCCCTCTATCTCGGCAAGGGCGAGGAGAGGATGAACGGCAGAAACAAGCCGTCTATGCTTGCAGACGCTTTCGAGGCGGTGCTCGCCGCTGTGTATATTGACGGCGGGCTCGAGGAGGCAAAGAAGATTGCCCTGCGCTTCGTCGCGCGCCACGACAAGCTCGATGATACCGGAGACTATAAAACGGCGCTTCAGGAAGTGGTTCAGAAAAACCGCGAGGAGCATGTGGAATATGTGCTTATCGAGGAATCGGGCCCCGCTCACGACAGGCACTTTGTAATAGAGGTCCATCTCAACAGCAACGTCATCGGCAGAGGCGAGGGCAAGAGCAAGAAGATTGCCGAGCAGATGGCGGCGAAGGAAGCGCTGAGTCTTATGGGAATAGTCAAATGAAGCATATAAACGTTGCGCTTTTTGTCGTTCACAAGGGCTGCCCGCACACCTGCTCCTTCTGCAATCAGCGGAGCATCACGGGTTTTCAGCGTGAGCTGACGGTTGATGACGTTCACGAAGCGGTCCGCACCGCTCTCGGTTCACTTGACAGCGAGACGGCGGCAGGCGGCGAAATCGCGTTTTTCGGCGGCAGCTTCACGATGATTGAGCGCGGATACATGATTTCCCTGCTCGAGGCGGCTTATTCCTATGTTGAAAAAGGGCTTTTCAAGGGCATCAGAATTTCAACCCGCCCCGACGGAATCGACGCGGAAATCTGTGAAATCCTTAAGAAATACGGCGTTACGGCGGTCGAGCTCGGCGCGCAGTCGCTTGACGACAGAGTGCTTGAAATGAATGAGCGCGGCCACACGGCAAAGCAGGTGGAGGATGCCTGCAGACTGCTCGATTCATACGGTTTTGAATTCGGCCTGCAGATGATGACCGGGCTTTACGGCTCGGAGGATGCCGACAGCATTGAGACGGCGGAAAAAATCATCGCCCTGCGCCCCGCGACGGTAAGAATTTACCCGACAGTTGTGCTCAAAGGCACGAAGCTCGAGGAGCTGATAAACGCCGGAAAATTCGCTCCGAAGGGCGTTGAGGAAACGGTTGAGCTCTGCTCGCGGCTTATACCGATGTTTGAAAACGCGGGCATAAAGGTAATCCGCGTGGGCCTTCACTCCGGCGGCGGAGTCGAGGGCGAATATATCGCGGGCGCATATCATCCGGCGCTCAGGGAGCTTTGTGAAGGGCGCATTTATCTGAACGCGGCGCTCAGAGAGCTCGCAGACCTGCCGCAGGGCGCATACACGCTCGAAGTCGGCGCAGGTCAGCGCTCAAAGATGACAGGTCAGAAGAGGGCGAATCTCGGCCTTCTTCGCGAAAAAGGATATATCTGCACCGTCTGCGAGGCGGACGGCGCGGCAAAATATGAGGTCAAGGTAAGGAAGATTAAAGAATGATACTCACAGCAATAGATATGCAGGGATTCAAATCGTTTCCCGATAAGATAACTCTCAAGCTCGGCAAGGGAATCACCGGCGTCGTCGGTCCCAACGGCTCGGGCAAGAGCAATATTTCCGATGCGGTGCGCTGGGTTCTCGGCGAGCAGTCGACCAAGGCTCTGCGCGGCGCGAAAATGGAAGACGTCATCTTCGGCGGAACGGACAAGCGCAAGGCCCTCGGCTTTGCGGAGGTTACCCTGCATCTTGATAACAAGGACAGAAGCCTGAATCTCGATAAGGACGAGGTTTCGGTCACGAGAAGATACTACCGCTCGGGCGAGAGCGAATACAAAATCAACGGCGAAGACAGCCGCCTCAGGGACGTCCATGAGCTGTTTATGGATACGGGCCTCGGCAGGGACGGCTATTCGATGGTCTCCCAGGGCAGAATCGCGGATCTCGTCTCCGCGAGGTCGAGCCAGCGCCGCGATATGCTTGAAGAGGCGGCGGGCATCTCCCATTACCGCTACAGAAGAGAGGGCGCGCTGCGCCAGCTCGCTCACGCAGAAGAGAATCTGGCGCTTCTCAGAGTCCGCCTCGAGGATCTCGAAGCGAGAATCGGTCCTCTGAAAACTCAGAGCGAGAAGGCGAAGAAATATCTCACTCTCGCGGAGGAGAAAAAGACTCTCGAAATCGGCCTCTGGCTTCATACAATCGAGAAATCCGGCAGGGACCTGCAGGATAAGGAGAGCAAGCTCGCAATCGCCACCGCGCAGTATGAAGAGGTGGAGAAAAAGCTCGAGGGAATCGAGACCGGAATAGAGCAGATTGCCGAGCAGAGGCAGGATATAACGATTCAGATTGAGTCGCTGACAAAGTCCATTGCCGATTCGCAGGAGCAGGCCGCCGCCATCGACGGCGAAATCGCGGTCAAGAAAAATACAATTGAGCATAACCTTAGCACGATTGAGAGAATAAACGCCGATATGGGCGACGGCGCGAAGACCGTTGCCGAAACGCAGGAGCAGATTGACTCCGCGCAGGTGGAAATCGAAGAGAAGCAGAAGCAGATTGAGGAGAGGAAGGAGACGCTCGCGAGCGAGCTCGAGAAACTCAATTCGCTGCTTGAAAAGAACAGCGAAAACAGCGACAAAGTCCGCGAGGTCAACGAAAAGCTGACCGCCGCGGCCGTCAGACTCAGCGAAATCAACGTTGAGAAGTCGAGCGCGGAATCCGCCATCGCCGAGATGGAGGAGAGAATCGGCGCGATTGAGGAGCTGCTTTCGACCAGAAGCGGAATAACCGACGAGCTTGAGGGCGAAATCGCCAAGGCGGATGCCGAAATCCGCAGGCTCAAGGATGATGAGAGCGAGAATGAAAACGCTCTCGACGGCTTCCGCATGATAATCGAAACGAGAGAGGGCAAGGCTCAGAAGCTCCATGAGGAGATAGACCAGCTCAATCTCGACATTTATCAGAAAAACGCGAGAATAAAGATGCTCGACGACCTCGAGAAGAATCTTGACGGCTATGCCGGCTCGGTCCAGAAGGTCATCAAGGAGTCCAAGAGGGGCGCTCTCAGGGGCATCAGGGGCACTCTCTCCCAGCTCATTTCCACCAAGGGCGAGTATTCCGTCGCGGTTGAGACCGCGCTCGGTGCCGCTATCCAGAATATAGTTGTCGATGATGAAAACGCCGCCAAGAAGGCGATTGAATTCCTTAAAAACAACAGGGCGGGCAGGGCGACCTTCCTGCCGCTGACCTCGGTCACCGCCAAGGAATTCACAGAGAAGGGCCTCGAAAACTGCGAGGGC
>CAMUZD010000222.1 GCA_947165115.1 uncultured Clostridia bacterium | reverse complement strand
CAAGGGCTTCAGACTCGGCCTACTTTACGGCAGAATGAAAGCCGATGAAAAGCGAGCGGTGATGGCCGATTTTTCTGAGGGCAAAACCGATCTGCTGATTTCCACTACCGTTATTGAAGTCGGCGTCGATGTTCCGAAGGCGGTCATAATGGTAATAGAAAACGCCGATTGTTTCGGCCTCTCTCAGTTACATCAGCTCAGGGGCAGAGTCGGCAGAGGAAACGTCAAATCTACCTGTATTCTTATCGCGAGTAATGAGAATTCCGAAGAGAATCAGCGCCTGAAAATCCTCGAATCAACGACCGACGGCTTCAAAATTGCCGATGAGGATTTGAAACTACGCGGTCCCGGTGATTTCCTCGGCTCGAGGCAGCATGGTCTGCCGGATCTGAAAATATCAAATATGCTCTCAGACGGCGACACTGTTCGCGAAACGCATTACGTTGCCGAGCAGTTGCTTAAGAATAATCCCACTCTTGAAGGAGCGGAATATGACGCTCTCAAAAAGAGAGTAAATGAAATGTTCTCACACGGCGTTGTGCTGAACTGATAATAATCCCGGAAAGAGGCTAATTATGAGAATTACCGAAATACTGAAATCCGATAAGCCGACAATCTCGTTTGAGGTTTTTCCGCCCAAGACGAGTGACTCTTTTTCGGCGGTCGAAAAAGCTGTTGACGAAATTGCCGCTATGAATCCATCATATATGAGCGTGACTTACGGCGCCGGTGGAGGAACCAGTCAGTATACTCTTGATATAGCCCGCGAAATAAGCGAAAAATACGGTGTACCGTCCCTGGCTCATCTTACCTGCGTCTCTTCATCCAGAGAATCGGTAAAGAGCAGGATTGAGGATTTCAAGGCGGCGGGTATTGAGAATGTGCTCGCGCTCAGAGGCGACATTCCCGCCGACAGAATCAATGAGGACAGAAGCGGCTGGGATTATCATCACGCAACCGAGCTTATTGCAGATCTCAAAGAATCGGGCGCGGATTTCTGCATAGGCGGCGCCTGCTATCCCGAGGTCCATCCCGAGAGCTCAAACCGCAGGGAGGATATAATCCACCTCAAGGAAAAGACGGATGCGGGCTGTGTATTTCTCACTACCCAGATGTTCTTTGACAACAGCCTTTTCTATGCTTTCCTTTCGAGAATAAGGGAGGCCGGGATAAATGTTCCGGTAATTCCGGGTATTATGCCTATTACAAATGCAAATCAGGTTGCAAGGGCTGTAAAACTCAGCGGTTCATTTATGCCCCAGCGCTTCAGCAGCATAGTTGACCGTTTCGGTTCTTCGCCCGAGGCAATGATGCAGGCAGGCATAGCCTATGCCACCGATCAGATTATCGATCTTTTCGCAAATAACATTAATCATATTCACATATATTCGATGAATAAGCCTGCGGTTGCCGCGGCAATTATGAGGAATATATCTGAAATCATTAAATAATGGAAAAATTTTCAATTCTTAAATTTGATACTCCCGAACCGGATAAACGCATGATTAAGCGCTATCTTCGTGATAACGGTAATTCGGAGCAGATTGACACTCTCATTAACGAGTGCGCAGATCTTGCCCGCGAAGTGTTTGACTGCCGCGTCTGCTCCGCTGAGTTTCCGGTTGCAATCTCTGAAAGCACTGTGGATTTCGGCTTCGCTTCAGTTGAAAGCGCATCTCTTGCAAAGCATCTTGCAGGATGTGACAGAGCCGTTATATTCGGCGCTACGGTCGGCCTTGGTATCGACAGACTTATCATGAAATATTCGGGCGTATCGGCGCTCAAAGCCCTATGCCTCGATGCAGCCGGATCGGATATGATAGAAAACGTCTGCGATCTGTTCAATGAAAGAATCAATGCCGAGTATAAGTCAACCGTCTCCCGATTCAGCCCGGGCTACGGTGATCTGCCGATAGAATTCCAGCGCGATATCTTCAACGCGCTTAATCTCAATAAGAATCTCGGAGTATATCTTACCGAAGGAATGCAGATGACTCCGTCAAAATCCGTAACCGCCATCATAGGAGCAAATAATGAAAGTAACTGAATTCATAAAACAGAATATTGTTCTGCTTGACGGCGCAACGGGCTCGCTTATGCAGAAGCTCGGCTTCCCGGCCGGCGTGAGACCTGAGACGGCAAATCTCTCGCACGCCGATATGATTACGGGTATTCACAAGCAGTATTTTGATGCAGGCAGCAACATAGTCAATACGAATACCTTCGGCGCGAATTCTCTGAAATTCACTCACGAAGAACTTGAAGAGATTGTATCTGCCGCGATTTCAAATGTCAGAAAAGCCGCGGAATTATCAACCGGCGCTCAGCAGAAATTCGTCTCCTATGATATGGGACCGAGCGGTAAGCTTCTCAAGCCCTACGGCGATCTTGAATTCGAAAAGGCGGTTGAAATCTTCGCCGAGCAGGCATGCCTTGCCGAGAAATACGGTGCGGATTTGATTTCAATCGAAACTATGAACGACGGCTACGAGACAAAAGCCGCCCTCCTCGCTGTCAAAGAAAACTGCTCTCTGCCCGTCTTTGTAACAAATGCTTATAATGACGATGAGCGTCTTCTGACCGGAGCTTCTCCCGAGGCTATGGTCGCTATGCTCGAGGGCCTCGGTGCGGATGCCATAGGTCTCAACTGCTCTTACGGTCCCGATAAGCTGATGGGCGTAATCAGAAGAATTTCGGCAGTGGCTAGCGTTCCAGTAATATTCAAACCGAATGCGGGTATTCCATGCGTCAGAGACGGCAAAACTGTCTATGATATTACGCCCGATACATTTGCTCAATATGTGCTTGAAACAGTCGATTCGGGCGTGAACATAATCGGCGGATGCTGCGGCACCTCACCGGAATATATAGAAAAACTCAGAAACGGCATTGAGAATAAAACAAAAACTGACGAAACGGAAAAGAATCTGACTGTCGTATCGTCCTATTCTCATTCCGTTGTATTCGGAGAAAGGCCGCTGATTATCGGCGAGAGACTCAATCCCACCGGCAAAAAGCTGATAAAGCAGGCGCTTCTCGATAAGAATTCCGACTACCTTCTCAAAGAGGGCAGGAGTCAGCAGGAGGCCGGAGCCGATATCCTCGATGTCAACTGCGGTATGCCCGGCATCGACGAGCGAGAAATGCTGACCGATACGGTTTATAAACTGCAGGCGGTCTGTGATCTGCCTCTGCAGATAGATACATCAGATTTCTCCGCTATGGAGAGCGCGCTCAGAATTTATAACGGCAAGCCCGTGATAAATTCAGTCAATGGAAAGCAAGAGGTTATGGAGAACGTATTTCCTCTCGCAAAGAAATACGGCGGCGTGATTGTTGCGCTGACTCTCGACGAGAGCGGTATTCCCGAAACGCCCGAAGGCAGGCTCGAAATCGCTCTGCGAATACTCGAAACAGCTAAAGAATACGGAATCGGCAAAAAAGATATAATCTTTGATCCGCTGACTCTGACTGTCGGCACTGATTCAACCGCCGCGCAGGTTACTCTCGAATCCGTGCGTCTGATAACCGAAGAGACCGGATGTAATACCGTTCTCGGTGTTTCAAACGTCTCATTCGGTCTGCCCGGCAGAGGTATTATAAATTCCGCGTTTTTCATACTCGCCATGCAGTGCGGTCTCTCATCCGCAATCATAAATCCGCTTTCTCCAGAAATGATGGGTGCATACCGCTCATATCTTGCGCTCAGAGGAATTGATAAATCCTGCCTCGACTATATTTCTTATGTCAAATCAAGAGAAGGGGAGCAGACGGCTCAGACCGCG
>CAMUZD010000221.1 GCA_947165115.1 uncultured Clostridia bacterium | reverse complement strand
ACTGCTACTTGTGAGGAATCTCTCGCTGAACTGTTATATGCGGCTATAATAGCAGCCTGTCTGCATGTCAGCTCGGGGAGTATATCACCGTTTCCTATTACCACCACATGTGAGCCCGGGAATTTCTGCGTGTGGAACCATGAATCGGATTTATTGGCTATTTTAAATGAAATCTGCTCGTTCTGAATGTTGTTTCTGCCGACAAGGATTGTGTATCCGTCATCGGAAATATATTCAATTGGCTGCAGAGGCTTGAATTTTGCTGCTTTTTTACCGTTCTTTTTCTTTAGATATCCCTGTTCTGCGAGCTCGCTTCTGATTTGCGCTATATCCGTATATCCTTCAGCTCTGCCGACTGAATCAGCGACTCTATCAAGATATTCAATTTCTTCTTCGCTCTCGGCAATGAGATCTCCGAGCAGTTTTTCGGCATTTTTCAGCTTGTTATATTCTTTGAAATACTTTTTTGCATTTCCGGCAGGATTCAGCGCTGGATCAGCCGAAATTCTTATGTTTTCATTGTTTTGATAGTAATTGACTAAATCGTAAAATGCAGTTCCTTTTTCGAGCGCATATTGATTGGCAAGTATCAATTCCGCCCAGATTCTGAATTTTTCTTTATCCGCACATTCTTCAAGCTCTTTTCGTCTTGATAGGAGTTTTCTGTTAGCTCTGGATATTAGATTTGCGATAGTTTTTGAAAGCTCTTTGCTCTGCTGCGAGCTTCTTTCTTTGCTTGTCTTTTCGGTGTAAAAATAATCAATCAATTCGGAATAAGAATCAAAAGATTTCGCTGTAACCGAAAAACCGTATTGAATAATATCTCTGAAAGAGATATCAAAAAGTGCATTGTTTTCTTTCAGCAGAAGAGTAGGCCTTCCGCCCGAAATGACTGTTTCTTTCAGCTTTTCAAGAGAAGTTGTCAATTTTAAAATATGTGATTCTGTCATTTCGGAAACATATATGTCGTCTCCGGATACTTCGCAGGCGATTTCTCTTGAAACCAAAGGAGAAAAGCCCATCAGTTTTGATAGAACAGACGCGGAAAGCAATTTGCCTTTATCACCCAAAATTGAATTTACCGCGCTGTTTATATCTGTCTCAAATATGTTGATTTTATCCTGCGACGGAGGAAGAATATACTTGAAGCCCGGGAGAATTGATCTGCCCGAGGCAGGGGAGAAGTCGCATTTTTTGACTGATTCAAGAATTATTCCTTCGGAATTAACGATTATAAAATTCGCGTGTTTCGGCATAAGCTCAATCATAAGCTCAAAGCGGACGGGATCGCCGATTTCGTTTCGTCCCGATAAATCTAATTTACAGATTCTGTCAAGTCCAATCTGACTGATTTCATTGATTATGCATCCGGTCAGATGCTTTCGCATAAACATACAGAGCATAGGGGGAGAGGGCGGATTTTCGGGAGTTTGCGCAGTGAAATTTATATGCGGAGTAGCCGAGGAAACGTTTATCAGAAGCCTCATGGCTCCTTCTCTGGAGCGCAGATGAAAAATGATTTCATCCGTTGTCGGCTGATAAACCTTTTCGATTCTTGAGCCGACAGCAGATTCTTTCAGTTCTTCTGTCAATAAATGTAAAGTCAGTCCGTCAAGTGGCATTATTTACTCCGATATAATTTGCAGGATTCTTATGGTTCAAAAGAACACATTCAATATTGAAATAATTTTTGATTTTATCATGAAGATAGGGAATGACAGGATTCTCTGTTTCAAAATGTCCGGCTCTGATTGCGGAAATGCCAAGCCTCTTTGAATCAAGGAATTCATGATAGCTGAATTCTCCGCTGACAAATGCGTCGACCTTATCCTGCAATTCATATATGAATTCTCCGCCTGCACCGCCGCAGACAGCAACGGTTTTTATAACTTTGCACGCATCTGTGAATTCAACTGTTGCGCAAAGCTTTTCGGAAACAATTTTTGAGAAATCCATTGGGCTTGTTTCTTCAATGTCACCGATAAAGCACATATTCGCTTCTGTTTCCGTTTCAAAACGGCGGATATTCTTAAGCCCGAGAGTGTTTGCGAACACGAAATTTACGCCTTCTGCCGATTTGTCAAGATTCGTATGAGCGCAGATTATATTGATATTATTTCTGATTAAAGCTGCAACAGGATCTTCATCGCTTATTGATTTGAGAGGCCTGAATATAACAGGATGATGAGCGATAATCAGATTACATCCTTTTTCGGCCGCTTCATTTATAACTGAAATATCGGCATCAAGCGAAAAACCGATTTTAGTGATTTCATTATCCGGATTTCCGATTAATAGTCCGGAATTATCCCATTCGCATTGTGTTGAAAAAGGTGCAAAAGAATCTATGAAATCATATATTTCTTTAACTTTCATTTAGTATTTCCTCAGCTTGTATGATTAATTCTTTAAATAAATCTGATAGGTTTTTATCTCCGTATTCTTTTTCGGATTCTCTGCGGACTTTCAGATAAGCAACGGTCCTGCCGATTATTCTTCTTGAAATATCGTCGGTATTATGAAGCAATGATCCGAAATGAGTTTTCAGTTCATTGTCTTTATCCCAATAATCATCGGCAAATCTGCAGTTCATGACCACATAATCCCTGCCTTCGTCGCAGACGGGTATTTCATCGTCAATCACAAACCCGTTATTGAAAAGGAATCTTCTCAGATCGTCCGAGTGAGATTGAGGTTGCATAATAAGACGGTAATGCGGATTTTTAAGCCAGTCTGTTCTTGACAGAATATCAGAAATCAACGTTCCGCCCATGCCGCATATAATAATATCATCGGCTTCATTGGGTAAAATGCAGTCAAGGCCGTCGGAGAGTCTCAGTTCAATTTCGTTTTCGCAGCCGGCTCTGATTACATTTTCCCTAGCATTATCAAGAGGGCCCTTGCGTAAATCACAGGCAAGGACCTTTGACGAAATATTATTCCTGATAAGGTAAATGGGCAGATACGCATGATCTGTGCCGATATCTGCAACCTTTGAACCGCGCCTAACTAACGAAGCGGCGGTTAAAAGCCTGGGGCCAAGCTCAGGCATCGACTTCTTTGAGACGGGCATTGATTCTGGCAACAAGGTCATCGGCATCAACGCCGTGAACCATGCAGGCCTCCTCAATGGTTTCCATTGCGGAAGCAGGGCAGCCTATGCAGTGCATACCCATTTCAAGCAGGAAGGGGATTATTTCATTTGCGCAGTCGAGATTGAGAATTTCGCCTATTCTGAGATCTTTTTTAATTTCGGTCATAATATTTTACCTCCGTATACCGCATATTATATAGTAAAAATATGAATTTATCAAGTATATAAAATTAAACATAAAATACGGGCTCCCGGTTAAGGGAGCCCTGTTTAATCAGCAGATTTTGCCGAAGTCGCCGAAGATGGCGTCGAGGAGGTTCTTGAGGAGGTTACTGAAGAACCACTTGATTTTGTCGAGAATTGAATTCTTAACCTCGACTTTTTCTGTCGACGTTTCGTCGATGACGTTGCCGTCTTTGTCAACGGCCTTAGCCTGAATGGTGTAATCGTCGGTCGGGTCTTCAACCTTGTAGCTTTCGCCTGTGCCGACATCCTCGCCGTTTACGAACCAGTGAATTTCCGCTCCCTCGGGCAGGCTGCTTGTGTCAACTGTGAAGGTCTGATCTTCTTTGTAGCCGGTGGAGTCTTCGATTTCGCCGAGTGCAAGACCGATGGCGTTTGATTTATAAGTAGCGGTATATGTCGCGTTAGCGGTGGCCTCTGTTATTTCGGGGCTCCATTCTTTATTATCAATATATG
>CAMUZD010000220.1 GCA_947165115.1 uncultured Clostridia bacterium | reverse complement strand
TCAATACCTTCGTAACCGTATTTGTCGAGATAAGCCGAGAGGACCACGCCGCCCATGCTCGAGCATTTGAGCTTGACGGAATTGTGGCCGGTCAGCGCCTTTACCCGAGCGATAAATCCGTGAAGGCGCTCGGCATGCTCATAGGGATCGAGGCGAAAATCATAATTGAAATAATAATCGCTGTCGGGGCCGTGCTTATCCCCCGCGGGGACATTGATGAACGGAGTCGTGACATTATCCTTTGATTTTCCTTCATTATCAAGTGCGAGGTCGCCCATGCAGGCATTTACAAATCCTGCGAGCGCAGTGCCGAGCAGATCAGCATCACGCGTCAGGATTCCCTTTGAAATATCCGGGAGAGCATCGCCGAGATTTGCGAGAAGGAAATCAGTATCAATATTCCAGAGCTGCTGCTCGTTTTCGGTGCCTGCGTCTCTGATAATCTGCGCGCAGCCGAGAGGGCCGACATAAATAATCGGCGAAAAGCCGCAGTTACAGCCGTCTGCAGCAAAGGCGGGAACCGCCGCGCAGGCGACGATTACAATGCACATAATCAATGAAATGAGTTTTTTCATTTTATTTCTCCTTCCTTATCAGCTATAAGGAAACAATATACTTGCGAATATGAAAAATCACGCTTTCAGACAAGTTCGATTTCTTCGCCGGGGGCAAGGATAAGGCGGTCCGGCGCGTTGAATCTCTCTGCGCGGGCTCTGTCAAACAGCTTTCCGGGCGCCATGTGATATGGAATATTGTGCTTCGCGCCGACCAGCTCCGCGCACTCAGCCGCCTCTTCAAGGTCCATATTATAAATTCCGTCACAGCAGAAAAAAGCGTAATCGAGTTTTCTCTGCGCGAGAAGAGGCATCTGCTCCGTTTTGCTTGTATCGCCCGAAACATAGACGGATACTCCGCCGGGCAGAGTAAGAATGTATCCCACGCATTCTTTAACATTGTGATTTCTGTTGTAACCGGCCTCAACCGCTTCAACGCTTACATAGCCCAGCTCAAAGGTCTGATGCTCTCCGCCTGCAAGGGCTTCTTTCCATGTAATGACGAGGCAGCCGGGATTGCGGTTTTTAATCATATCGGGATTATCATGATCGCCGTGAGCGTGCGTAATCAGGATCAGATCTGCAGCAGCTTCGTAGCCGTCACCGGCATAAGGATCAATGAATATCACCTTTCCGCCGCCCGTCGTGATTCTCAGGCTTGCATGCCCCTGATAAAGGAGCGTGTCTTTCGCATTATTCATATTCTCTTCCCCTTTGCTTTGTGTTGAAATATCTCCGCTCTGCTTTTCCGCGCATGAGGCGAGTAAAAACAGACAAGCTGCGAGCAGAACTGCAATAACCGTTATTTTCATATCACTTATACTGATAACACCTCACGTAGTCGACAATCATGGCTGTCGGGAGGTGAGGGTTGTTTTCGATTTTTTCATCGACACCGATTGAGATAATCAGATAGAGGGGAACCTCGCAGACGCCGCCGAATGAGGTGCGCGCAGTCTCGATGCCGTTTACATAGAAAATGTAGCCGTCCTTATTCCACTCGACACCGTAGGTGTTGAATTTATTATATGGGTCGTCGGCATAATAGAAGCCTTGATTTTCATGCTTGTGAGCCTCTTCATAGGCATCGACATGAATAGTCTGGACTATAGAGCCGAAGGCAGAGCTGTTTTCGTTATAATCGGTATTTGTTTCGAGAATATCGATTTCTGCGCCGCTCACTCCCCCGTCGGTATCATCGGCCCACATGCCGTCGGTCAGCAGCCAGAAGGCGGGATTTATGCCCGCTCCCTTGGGCAGGATACAGCTGATTTCAAAATAGCCGTAAAGCTGTTCGTATCCCTTATGGTCGCCTGCGTAATTCTTATTCGGATTCGTCTCCATGCCATAACTATAATAGCCCGGACCTTTGGATCCGTTCTCTTTATACTCTACGGAAAGCTTCAGGCAGCCGTCATCGGTGAATGAGACGGCGTCCCTGTTCCACCAGCAGTAATCGCGGCGCTGTGTATCGTTATTGCCGTAAACATAGTGCCCCTGCCAGATTTCGGTATCGAAACCGTGGTCGAATTCATCGGACCAGACAAGCTCAAATTTACTCATATCAACAGCGTCTTTATATGGCGTGACGGGAGGATCAAACATGAATGCGCCGCCGAGCTGAAAAACAGCCGTAATGAGCGCCGCCGCTCTCCTGAAATCAAAAGAAAACAGCGATCTGAAGAATCCGCCGAGCGCGGGAAGTATTGAATTCAGAGCGTTTATCTGCCTCGCGGCAATCAATGAGGTGAAATCTTTCACTCAATCTCCTCCTGCCGTACTTTAATCACTATCAGTCAACGGCCCTCCGAAGGCCGACGCCGTATTCCATGGCATCGCGCATGGGAACCGCCATTTCATAAAGACGGGTAAGAATAGCATCCCTCTCATCATCGGGTGCCGTCAGGGACTGATGATGCGCCTCGAGAACGCAATCGCCGGTGTAGCAGATATCCGCGAGGGCGAGGAAGAATTCCTCCCAGTCGATATTGCCGTCGCCGGGAATAAGATGACCGTCTCCGCTGCCGTCATTATCCTGAATATGCAGAGAGAGAGGAACGACGGAGCACTTTCTCAGGACATCGGGCTCAAAGCCGCTGCAATGCGCGTGGCCGACATCGAAGCACCACCCAAACCACTCGGAATCAACCTCTTTTACAAGGTCGGCGATGATGCGCGGATCTGCGGACGCTCCCCAGAGAATGTTTTCGGAGAGAATGATTACGCCGCATTCCTTTGCCTTGGGAAGCCATTTATTAATCGCTTCGGCATTGACCGAAATGAATTTTGATTTATTCTTGATTTCGTTGCCTTTTTCATCCCTGCAGATAGGATGAACCACACAGTATTTTGCGCCGAGAACGGCCGCGGCCTCAATGGACCTGCCGATTACATCGCCCGAACCCGCGTCGCCGGGAGCGTGGGAATGAGTATAGGCTACGCCGTCGGCATCGGCGCGCTCTTTAAGAGAAGCCGCCCAGTCAAGATAATCGTCTTTAAGGAAGGGCGAACCGTCAAACACCCAGTAATCAAAGCCCATGTCGATACCCTCATAACCTATGGCGGCGAGGCGGTCAACGGCTCTGTCGGCCGGATAGCCGTCCTCAAAGACATCGGTGGTGGTAACTATGAGCGGATTGAAAAGAAGCAGGACAGAGGAGCCGTCCATCGCAACGCGGTTTTTGGTGATTCCCATTCCGTCAATCCAGGAGCGGACTTCGAGAGTTTTCAGATTGCCGTTGCGGTTATCCCATACCCAGCTCGGAGTCGGCCAGAGACACATTTCGGGCGAAACAGCCTCATAGAAATTCCTGCCGACGCCGTCCTGGCCGTGATGAGCCATTTTGCATATATCGCAGTCAAGCAGGCCGCTGTCGGCCCATTGGGCAACGGTTTTGTTGCCTGCGTTGACCTGAGCGTCGCCCGTAAATATTATGCTCTTGCCGCCGAGATCCATGCGGAAAATAACTGAATGTTCATTGACATCGATAAAAGACGGATCATAAGTGTAAAGCACGGTGATTTTTGCCGCGCCTATATTGAATATATCGCCGGTGTTGAGAATCTGCACCTTTTCGGGAAAAGCCTTGCTGATACGGTTGAATTCGCCTACCATCTGCGCGCCCTCCTCCTGAGAGCGGGATTCATAGAGTTCAACCGGCGGATAGTTTAGCAGGACCTTTTTGAACGTGACCTGAGTAGTCCGGTTCTCCGCAATTTCATTGAAAGCTTCAACATGGTCG
>CAMUZD010000219.1 GCA_947165115.1 uncultured Clostridia bacterium | reverse complement strand
CCTCCTCTCCTGCGTCTCGCAATCTCAACATCCGGCGCGGGGAGTCTGAAGGGCGCACCGGCGGCCCTGATATACGCGAGCAGTCCCCACGAGCATATCATACTCGAGCCGCCCCTGCTTATGAAAGGCAGGGTGACGCCGGTCAGCGGAAGCAGATCCGTTATTCCGAATACATTGAGCGAGAGCTGAAAAATCAGCATGCCCGCCGCGGCTACCGCTGCAATCGCGTAAAACGACGATGCCGAGCCCTTAGCCGCTCTGACGGCGAAAATACCGATAAATGCGAATGCGATAAGCACCGCGATACCCGTCGCAATTCCCATTTCCTCGCAGATTACTCCGAATACAAGGTCGGTTGATGCAGCGAATACGTTTCTCAGCTTGCCCTCACCTATACCGAGCCCGAAAAGTCCGCCCGAGGAGGAGTAAATGAGCGTCCTTGTCTGCTGATACCCTATTGTATCCATATTCTCCCAGATGTGCCTGTAGGCGGCGAATCTGTTCGCGACATAGGGCTTGAAAGCGATTATCAGCGCGGCGCCTATGAACGCACCCACGCAGATTATGGCTATGGTTTTTATATCGCCCGAGCGCATATACGCAATTAAGATAAAGGTAAAGAAGAATATCAGCGCGGTGCCGAAGTCTCTCATCAGGAAAAGGAAGCCCACGCAACCGAGAGAGAAAAGAATATATTTTGTAAGCGAAGTGTTTGAGAGGAGTTTATCGAGCGAAGCCGCGCCGACAAGCACGAACGCGACCTTGACGAGCTCCGAGGGCTGAATTGAAAACACGCCGAAATCGAGCCAGTTGAGCGCGCCGTTCGTTACCTTGGCGAGCGCGATGTTCACGGCAAGCAGGATGAGCGAGCCGATTGCCGCGGGATATCTGAGCATTCCCGCCACGCGGACATCCCTTATCAGCAGAGTGATCGCGAGATAGGCAATGAGCCCGAGTCCTATCGCGACGAGCTGCTTTATTGCGTACGCTTCGCTGAAGGTTGCGCAGACGGTCAGCCCGATTCCCGAGAGAAAAAACGCTATTGCTTCAAGCTCAAAATAATCCTTGCCCGTAATTATGACGTTGAACATCATATAGAGCCATTCAAAGGCGATATATCCGAAAAAGATGAATATCAGATTCTCACTCGCCTCTTTTTCGCGGGATATGACAAAGGCGGCGCAGATGAGCTGAAAAATGCTTATGAGCACCATGACCGTAATCTGCCGGAACTCCGGCTGTTTTTTATTCTCTTTTGATTTTGTCAAGCCCTTCACCCCTTTGCCGAAAAATTTGTATCAATAAATAAACTTGCAGCCGCAATTTTAGATATAATACCATACAAATATGAATTTTCCTATAGTTATTTATAAAATTATTGTTTTTTTATTAAAAAAATCATAAAAAACACTTGCAACCTTTGTTTTTTTGTTCTATAATGAGGTATATATTGCGGGTATATGCGATTTTTTTGTGTTAATTATTGAAAGAGGTACATTTAATGGTTGGAGATTTACATTGCCATACCAAGCTTTCCGACAGCTCAATGGGTATCGATGATCTCATAGTTCTCGCTCAGAAGCGCGGGCTCACGACCATCGCCATTACCGACAGAGACTGTCAGGCAGGCACGGTCAGGGCAAAGATTATCGGCGAAAGGAAAGGAATAAACGTTATCCCCGGTGTGGAGCTCTCTGCTTATGATTCAAAGAGAGACGCGTCAGCCGAGATGATCTGCTACCTGCCCGACTTCCCCGACCGTCTTGAAGGTCTCTGCCACAGAAATATCGCCGTGCGTAAGCGCGCAAGTCAGATGATGACGCTTAAGGTTGCCCGCAAGTATCCGATTACCCCCGAGCTCGTCACAAAATGCGCGACCGGCTCGACCGCGGTATTCGAGGCGCATATTATGCACGCGCTCACCGAATGCGGATTCACGGACAGAATCTACGGCGATCTTTATGATGAACTCTTCAGCGGCGAGAGCAAGGAGAATGTGCTTGTAACAGCAAAATATCCTGAGCCCGTCGAGATTATCGAAGCGATTCACGAGGCCGGCGGCATAGCGGTACTCGCCCACCCCGGCGCGAGAAACAGCTTTGAGCTCATAGAAGAGCTTATTCCTCTCGGACTTGACGGCATAGAGGTCTGGCATCCGGATAATACAGAGGAGCAACAGGCCGAGCTTCTTAAACTTACCAAAAAGAACGGCATGCTCGCTACCGGCGGAACCGAATTCAAGGGCATGTATTCCAAAAGCGCGATGTGCGTGGGCGATATTGGCGCTCCCGAGGCAAATGTCAAGGCGCTTCTCGGTTATAAGACCAAGATGAAAAAGAAAAAGGCGGCTGCCTCAAAATAATATATTGAAAAATCTGATTTACAAGGTGGTGAGATTCCTTGAGCGGCGACAGTAGTCACTATCGATTATGCCTTATTCAAAATTCAATAGTCAGAAGTGCATCGGCTGTTCGGGAATCTTTTTAATTTTCCTTACGGTTATATAATTGTTTTTACCGGCACCCTTGCGCTTTTGCGGAAAGGGTGTTTTATTATTGGAAAATGAAGTTTTGCTCTCCATATTGCTGAAAATGCTTTCGGAAAACAAGTTTTCCACTATCAAGGATATCCTGCGCGAAATGAACACGGTCGATATTGCGCAGACGATATCCGAGGCCGATCCCGAAAATCAGGTCAAGATATTCCGCCTGCTGCCGAAGGATTCATCGGCGGAGGTTTTCTCCTATCTCGATTCTGATACTCAGGAGACGGTCATCAATTCAATCACTAACGTTGAAGTTCACAACCTCGTTGAGGATATGTTCATCGACGACGCGGTTGACTTCCTTGAAGAGGTCCCCGCGAATGTAGTTACAAGAGTTCTCGCGCAGACCAGCAGGGAAACCAGGGACACGATAAATAAATTCCTGCGTTATCCCGAGGATTCCGCGGGCAGCATAATGACGGTTGAGATGGCGGCATTCCAGGAGACTTCGACGGTCGACGAGGCCATTGACGAGCTGCGCCGCACCGCGCAGGATAAGGAATCCATTGAAACCTGCTACTGCCTCGATAAGAGCCGCAAACTCGTCGGTTCGCTTCCGCTTCGCAAGCTCATAGTCGCGCGCCCCGATAAGGTGCTCAACGATATCATGTATGACGACGATCAGCTCATCTGCGTCAACACTCTCGACGACCAGGAAACGGTTGCGGAGATAGTGCGTAAATACGACCTTCTCTCCGTTCCCGTTGTCGATAACGAGCACCGTCTGGTCGGTATTATCACGATTGACGATATCGTCGACGTCATCCAGGAAGAGAACACCGAAGACTTTGAAAAGATGGCTTTGCTGCTCCCCTCCGAAGATGACTACCTCAAAACAGGCGTATTCAGACTTACAAAGAACAGAATCGTCTGGCTGCTTATACTTATGGTTTCCGCCACGTTTACGGGCAGGATAATCACAAGCTTTGAAGATAAGCTCGCCGTCTATACGGCGCTGACGGCGTGTATTCCGATGCTGATGGATACGGGCGGAAACGCGGGCAACCAGGTTTCAACCCTTGTCATCCGCGGACTCGCGCTCGGAAGCATCAAGCCCAAGGATTATTTCAAAATACTCTGGAAGGAAATACGGGTTGCCGTTATGTGCGGCCTGATTCTCGCGGCGGCAAACTTCGTGAGAATGTTCCTGCTCAGCAAAATCCCGTTTTTCCAGACCGAGACGAATATTTCGGTATTCATTGTAGTCTGCCTTGCGATGGTGGGCGCTGTCATAGTTAAGGACGGCAGTGTCATCGGTCAGGGCTGGCAT
>CAMUZD010000218.1 GCA_947165115.1 uncultured Clostridia bacterium | reverse complement strand
GGTGGGCCATCCTGCCAGTGATATCCTCCTTGAGCGCGTTCAGCTGACCGTTCCATGGAATGAGCTGCTTTGCCGTGAAGCTGATGAGCTCCTTGACACCCGTGTCAAAGCTGCCGCGGGGCAGATTGTCGAGATAGACGGCGCCCATATCGGTATAGAGTTTCTGTATTTCAAACATTTCGAGAGTATATCTCTCGAGCCCCCTGCAGAGAACATTGTCCGAGAAGAGCCCCTTGACCGTCTCATGCTGAAGATTCAGAGCCGAATTGAATTTGTCTTTAACCGCAAAGCTTTCGCAGACAAAGAGCATATTATCCTTAGCGTAGTCAAAGATTCCGCCCGATTCCGGATAAATCAGCGGCAGATACTTATCGGCGCAGTTGACCTTTATGCCGCCGCTTATCTTTTCCACCTCGGCTGCGAGCATTTTTCCGCCCGTGCCGCGTATTCTTTTTTCTTTTATATGCTTTTCAATCAGCGCGCAGAGCTGTTCATCGGTGATAAGCACCTCTTTGGCGGGCGTAATCCTGACCGAATCGAGCGTCTCGGTCCGTCTCTGGCTGTCGAGGTCAAAACTGAAAACGGAATCGATCGTGTCGCCCCAGAATTCAACCCTGCAGGGCGAAGAGGCATAGGGAGGGAAGAAATCGAGAATTCCGCCGCGGATTGCAAACTGCCCCGGGCCGTCTATCTGCTCGCAGAAGGAATAGCCGCTTCTGACAAGAATTTCGCTGAGCGCATCGGTCGTGTATTCATCGCCCGATGAGAGAGTAACCGAATTTGCCATAAGCACGGCAGGGGGAGGAGTGAGCTGGAGCGCCGCCTCGGATGAAAGGACGACGGCGTCGTATTCTCCGGTCAGCATTTTATCGAGGACCATGAGCCGCCTGTGTTCGTATTCTCTTGAAACCGTCTCGTCGATTCTGTATGAGAAATCGCGCGCAGGGTAAACAAAAGCCCTGATTCCGAAGGCCGAGAGGTCGCTGACCATTCTCGTAGCCTGCGCCTCATCGGGCACAAGCACGAGCGCGCGCCGCCTGAAGCCCGTGCAGAGCGATGAAATCACATGGGCTTTATGAATATAGGCAAGACCGGTTACGCCCAGAGGCACGCGGTTTTTGTGAATCGCGTTGACCAGCGAGCGGAATTCGGTTATGCTTTTTGAACTTTCGGTGAAGCAATTCATATTACGATACCGTTTTCCTTCAATGCGTTGATAAGCCCCTCATAATCGCCGCGCTGCAGGCGGAATGCCTTCATGCCGAGCGATCTTGCCGCCTCGCAGTTTGCCTCGACATCGTCTATGAAGAAGCATTCTTCGGGACGCAGATTGAATTTTGAAAAGAGGGTGAGGTATATCTCTTTTTCGGGTTTTATCAGTTTGTAATCCGCCGAAATCAGATAGCCGTCAAAGTATGAGAGAGCGGGAATATTCTTTTTCTCATCATAGAAATCAAGAGAGGCGTTTGAGAGCAGGAATATGCGGTAGCCGTTTGATTTGAGGCGTTTTACTATTTTCTCCGTCTCTTCAAACGGGGGCATGAACGGATAGAGATTCATCACCATTTCCGCAACCTTATCATAGGCGTGCGCGGGAATCAAACCGCCCTTGAGGGCGAGAATATCCTCTGCCGAAACAACGCCCCTGTCCTTTTCTGACCATATATTATTTCTGAAAATTTCGGCGAGCGCGATATCCGCCGATTCTTTATCCAGCTCTCCGTAAAGAGCCTTTTCGGGGTTGTAGTCTATCAGCACCCCGCCCATATCAAAGACAATATTCTTTATCATAAAAGACCTCTCAAATAAACGACTCTATGCCCTCATATCCGATATGAGGGCCTCTTTACCCCTGAATTTTACCATATCCGCGCCGCTTATTCAAGGATAAAATGCTTTTATATTTTTATAAATATATTGATTATTTCTTAAAAATGTATTAAAATATACAGGATAAACTAAAATAGATAATTATGTGCATTTGCAGGCGCGGATGCGCAAAGGGTGATAATTTGAGAAACAGAAAAGCCACAAAAAGACTCCTGCTGTTTACGGGGCTCATACTGGTAACGGTTTCATTTCTGCTCATAGCTCTGATTTTCCTGCTGAGATATGACTGGATGTGGAGCTGGTGGAGAACTTACCAGCAGTTCCTCAAGCAGCTCGAAGATAAAATATTTTCGATACATAAAACCTGGCTGTTTATCGGCGTGATTATGGCGCTTTATGTGATAAAGACCGTCATTCCGATTTACACGACCTCGGTTGTATGCTTCATCGCCGGCGCGGTGCTCCCCGCCAAGATAGCGATTCCGCTCAATATCATCGGAACCGGCGTGCAGATGACGATAAAGTATTTCTGGGGCAAAAAATGGGGAGCGGGCGGCTCCTGGAAGCTCATAAGAAAGAGCGACCTGCTGAGGCATATAATTCAGACCGAGGAGGGAACGGGCAGCCCGGTTGTGCTCGTGACCACGGGGCTTGTGCCGATTCTTTCATATAACCTCAAATCGGCAATTTACGGCTCGCTCGATTTCGGTTACTGGAAATTCATAATCCTCTCGCTTATCGGCACAATGCCGAGGCTCCTGTCGTTCACCATAGCCGGCCGCAACCTCTATGATCCGCTGACACCCGGTTTCCTCATCCCGATTGTGCTGATTACCTTCGTGACGGGCATGACCTGCCTCTCGGCAAACGGAGTGTGGACCGCGGCCGAAAAAATAGTTACCGCAATAATGAAAAATACAAGGAAGAAAAAACTGAAAGGAAGTCCGACAATGATTGACAATTCGCTTATGAGAGAAAATCTTACCGCAGGCAGATACGATGATAAATTCGCGGTTATCTATAAGAAAGAGGATATCGAAGCTCAGAAGCAGAGATATCTCAGAGTTTCAAATGAATTTGATGAAATCTACGGCTCGGGCAAGAAAGTTTCCGTTTTCTCGGCCCCCGGCAGAAGCGAAATAGGCGGCAACCATACGGACCATAACCACGGAAAGGTGCTCGCCGCCGGCGTCGATCTTGACGCGATAGCCGTCGCCGCGATTACCGATGACAATGTAATCAGAGTCAAATCCGAAGGCTATAATATGGATACAATTTCGCTCGACGACCTGAATCCCAAGCAGGTTGAAACCGGCCATTCCGCCTCGCTCATCAGAGGTATCTGCGCCGCTTTCAAGGAGCGCGGATACAATATCGGCGGTTTCTGCGCCGCCACCGCCTCTGATGTCAAGAGCGGTTCGGGTCTGTCATCCTCAGCGGCCTTTGAGGTGCTCGTATGCACGATGCTCAATCACCTCTATAACAGCGGAAAGATTGATCCGGTCGAGATAGCCGTTATCTCACAGTATGCCGAGAATAAATATTTCGGAATACCCGGCGGTCTTATGGATAAGATGGCCTGCTCGGTCGGCAGTCTTATCAAAATCGATTTCAAGGAGACGGAGAATCCGCTCATCAATAAGGTTGAATTCGATCTTGCCTCCTGTGGGCATTCACTTGTTATAATCGACACAGGTGCGGATCACTCCGACCTTACCGATGATTATGCAGCCGTCAGAGAAGAAATGGAAGCGGTCGCTTCGGTATTCGGCAAAAAGGTCCTCAGAGACGTTGACAGAGCCGAATTTGAAGCAAATCTCGCGAAGGTCAGGGAAAAGACCAACGACAGAGCGATTTTAAGAGCAAAGCATTTCTATAACGAGAATGACAGAGTTGACAAGCAGGCTCAGGCGCTCAAAGACGGCGATTTTGAGGAATTCAAGCGCCTTATAATCGAGAGCGGCGATTCCTCGTTCATGTTCAATCAGAATGTTTATAC
>CAMUZD010000217.1 GCA_947165115.1 uncultured Clostridia bacterium | reverse complement strand
AAACGTTGTTAATTCAAAGAAAGAATACGCTGTCTCCTGCAGAATTCAGCAGGATGAGCAGGATTTCTTCAGGGGAAAGGCGATAAAGCAAAGGCACGGAAACAGGATGCTCGTTCAGAATCCGCCCGCAATGCCGCTCTCTACCGAAGAGATCGACGCCGTCTATGCTCTGCCTTTTGAGAGAACTTACCATCCGATGTATGAGAAGGACGGCGGCGTGCCGGGTATTGAGGAGGTCCGCTTCTCCATTGCCCATAACCGAGGCTGTTTCGGCGGCTGTAATTTCTGCTCTCTCGCTTTTCATCAGGGCAGATATATATCCGTGCGCAGCAAGGAATCAATTATCAAAGAAGCAAAACTTTTGACTCAGCTGCCCGATTTCAAGGGTTATATTCACGATATCGGCGGCCCGACCGCGAATTTCCGCCGCCCGTCCTGCGACGGTCAGGAGCAGAGGGGGTTATGCAAAGGCAAACACTGCCTTGCGCCTGTTCCTTGCCCCAATCTCAAGGCCGATCACAGCGAATATCTTGATATTCTCAGAGAAGTACGCTCACTGCCCGGCGTCAAAAAAGTATTCATCCGCTCGGGTATAAGATATGATTATCTCCTGCAGGATAAGGATGACAGCTTCCTCAGAGAGCTTGTGAAATACCATGTCAGCGGCCAGCTCAAGGTGGCTCCGGAGCATTGCTCGGCCGCCGTTCTCGATAAGATGGGAAAGCCCCATATAGAGGCGTATATTGACTTTTCAAAGAAATATTTTTCGCTCAGCGGCAAGGCGGGCAAAGAGCAGTATCTTGTGCCCTATCTCATGTCATCCCATCCGGGAAGCACGATGAAAGAAGCCGTTGAGCTTGCGGCGTTTCTCAAAAAGATGGGTATAAGGCCGGAGCAGGTTCAGGATTTTTATCCGACTCCGGGCACTATCTCGACCTGTATGTATTACACGGGCCTTGACCCTTATACGATGAAAGAGGTCTATGTTGCCCGCAATCCGCACGAAAAAGCTCTTCAGCGTGCTCTGCTTCAGTATTATATTCCGGAAAACGCCGCCGCAGTGCGCGAGGCGTTGATATCGGCGGGAAGGCGGGATTTAATCGGCTTCGGCCCGCAGTGTCTTGTCACTCCCTCCGCGCCGAAAAAACAGAATTTCAATAAGGATAAAAATGCAGGAAGAAAGAAAAAGTAAAGCGAAAAAATCAATAAAAATCATAACTGCGGTTGTCCTTATAGCGGCGGCCGCCGTTGCGCTCTGGTTCATCCTCGGCGGAAAAACCGCGTTTGACGGTCTTGAAAACACCGTCGGTATCTCCGATACGCCTGTTTCTGAAGTCAGCGGGCTTTCGATTACTTATTTCGATGTCGGCCAGGGTGACTGCGCGCTTGCCGTCTGCGGAGGAAAGACGATGCTGATTGACGCGGGCGAAGCTGTTTATTCGGAAAAAATCATCCGCGCCCTTGATTCAATGGGCATCAAAAAACTTGATTACGCTGTCTGCTCGCATTTTCATTCCGATCATATCGGCTCAATGCCCGCTGTGATTGATGAATTTGCCCCATCGGCCGTCATTATGCCCGCGCTATCTCCCGAATATGTGCCCGATACATATATTTACGGTCAGCTGCTCGAATCCATAGGGGAGTATGATGCAGAAATAATAACTCCTGTTCCGGGCGATGAATTCAAACTCGGCGCGGCGACCTTCACCGTGCTCGGTCCTCTCAATGAGCTGACCGAGAATCAGAATGACATTTCGCTTGTCATAAAACTGACCTACGGCGAAAGAAGCTTCCTGTTCACCGGCGACGCCGAAAAGGATGAGGAGAAGGATATAATCGCCTCGGGCGCGGACTTAAAAGCCGATGTGCTCAAAGTCGGTCATCACGGCTCCTCGAATTCCTCCTCGCTTGAATTTCTCGCAGAGGTTCGCCCGGCATACTGCATTATTTCCGTCGGTAAGGATAATGATTACGGTCATCCGCATGAGCGCACAATCAAGAATATCATGCGTTTCACCGATAAAATCTACCGCACCGATATCTGCTCGGATATAACTCTGATGAGCGACGGAAAAGTAATTGAGATAAAATACTGAACTTTCGCTTAAACAAAATAAATAAGAATTTGCGCCGATTATTGTTCAATTTACCCTTGAATAATACGGCGCTCTATTATATAATAATATAGTTATATGCCGCAGGAGGTGAGAACGTGAGCGAGGGCAGATTTTCCGTGCCGCCGGAAGAGGCGTCGAAACAAAAAGAATACACCGCTCTGGTGCAGGAAATAATCGATACGCGCTTTGCGTCTAAGCCGCTCGCTTTTGTCCACACCTACGGCTGCCAGGGAAATGTATCCGACGGCGAGTATATCAAGGGTATGCTCGAGCAGATGGGCTACGGCCTTACCGATTCTCTCGATGACGCCTCGCTGATTCTCTATAACACCTGCGCCGTGCGCGAGCACGCTGAAGACAGAGTATTCGGAAATGTCGGCGCTCTCAAAAATCGAAAACTCGCGAATAAAGATCTGAAGATATTCCTCTGCGGCTGTATGATGCAGCAGGCTCATATCGCCGAAAAGATCAGAAAAAGCTATTCTTTCGTCGATGTCATATTCGGCACCAATGTTATCCACCGCCTGCCCGAATTTGTTTACCGTTCTCTCTCGACCGGCAAAAAGATTGTCGAGATACCGGGCGGCGACGGTGTTATTCCCGAGAATCTGCCGATTCACCGCGATTCCGGTTTCAAGGCGTGGCTCCCGATTATGTATGGCTGCAATAATTTTTGCACCTACTGCATTGTTCCCTATGTCAGGGGCAGGGAGAGAAGCCGCCCGCCCGAGGTTATAATTGCCGAGGCCGAGGAGCTGGTTAAAAAAGGCTATAAGGAAATAACGCTGCTCGGGCAGAACGTCAATTCCTATGGCAAATCGCCCGATTACGGAATGAACTTCGCTCAGCTTCTCGAGAGGATAAACGCCATAGATGGAGATTTCATTATCCGCTTCATGACCTCTCATCCGAAGGACTGCACTCACGAGCTTCTTGATACGATGGCCCGTTGTGAAAAAGTCGCAAAGCATCTTCATCTGCCTTTCCAGAGCGGAAGCGACAGAATTCTCAAAGCAATGAACAGAGGCTATACCGCAGAGAAATACTGTTCGCTCGTTGACTATGCATATAAAGTCATGCCCGGTCTATCAATT
Organism: uncultured Clostridia bacterium; assembly: GCA_947165115.1. Classification (GTDB taxonomy): domain Bacteria; phylum Bacillota; class Clostridia; order Oscillospirales; family Acutalibacteraceae; genus CAG-177. Next base: position 642 of record CAMUZD010000217.1, on the reverse strand, counting down.
ACCGCCGATGTAATTGTCGGCTTCCCGGGCGAAACGTATGAGGATTTCAGAAAGACTGTTGAGCTTGTGGAGAACTGCGGCTTTACCTCAATGTTCACCTTCATCTATTCCCCGCGCGAGGGAACACCCGCCGCAAAGCTTCCCGATCCGGTTTCCGCAGAGGAAAAGGGAATCTGGTTCAGGGAACTTCTCAAAGCGCAGGAAAATGTTGCCGCAAAGAGAACGGCGCAGAGCGTCGGAAAGACTTACCGCGTGCTTTGTGAGGGCGAGAGCAAGGGCGGTCTGATCGAAGGCAGAACCGAGGGAAATATCATAATCGAGTTTCCCGGAGACGAAAGCATCATAGGCACTTACAAAAATGTTACGGTAACCGAATCGCTGACCTGGATTTTAAGGGGAAGAGCGGTTGAAAATAATTAAACAGACAGGAGAAACACAATGGATTTAATCGAAATGACCAGACAGCTCGGCGCTGCCCTTCAGCAGGATGAACGCGTAGTCAAGTTCAGAGAGTCCCAGAAGGTAAACGAAGAGGATACAGCTCTCAACGAGCTCATCGCGAAGCTTCAGCTCTGCCAGATGCAGTTCCAGCAGGAAGCGTCAAAAGAAGACAAGGATGAAGCAAAGCTTCAGCAGATTGAT
>CAMUZD010000216.1 GCA_947165115.1 uncultured Clostridia bacterium | reverse complement strand
CTTGGTTTTTCAGTAATTCCAGGTAATACAAATGAGAATCAGAAGGTGTTTCTATCCAAGCAATGATATCTTTACTTTTTAATTTCTCTGTGATTAAGCTATAAATAGTTTTTGTTTTTTGAGGGATTTCAAAAGATGCCTTTTCCTTAATGTTCCAATTCTTTTCAATTTCTAATTCTTTACGATCATATATACTGATATTGCCTATCCGGTTATGCTCTGTTTTATTCGTTCGCTGAATAATTGCCGGAAACAATCTGTTTTTGACGACATCTCCCGCTCCTATAATTATTGTTTCCGGATTTCCTGTTTTTACGTTCTCAACAGGGAATGTGCTGATAATCATACTTACTACAATCGCAGAGTATAAAAAGCCAAGAACGCTCAGCATAATACGGTTTTCGGTTGCTTGTCCCAACAGAGTTGGTATTATTTCACGCCAAGAGACTTTGTCGCCACCACACATGGCAGATGCGGCATAAGCGATTGCTTGTAATGGAATCATTATGAAAATAATAGGTAGGTGTTCAAGAACATGATAAATAGAATACTTTTCTTCAAAGAATCTTCTGAATACGGCATAGTATAGAATCCAGGTTACAGACTCTATTATAAAATACACATCTAATGCGAACAAAATATGATTGCTGATTTTTAAACTGATTTGAAATACAAGAAAAACCGCCCAAATAACTATATACAGTTCTTGAAACGATGGCGGAACGTTTGGACGTTTTGAACCGGTGTCAGTATCAGGTTCTGCAACCAGTCGATAGATTACTTTACTGAATTGTAATATAGAAACAGATCTCAGGACTGTCATCAATGCCAAAATCAAGAATATGAAAATTGAATAGCCGCCTTGCCAATTATAGTTTTGTTTCCCCGGTCTGCTGGCTAGCAAATCCAAAAGGGAATCTTTATTCAGCAATTTACCGATTATCCAGGCAATAAAAGCAAAAAAGAACAAAACTGCTATTTCCGCCACGGCAAACAACGAAATATTATCGGTTGGATCAGCTTTAAATAAGAATATCCATATAACCAACAACAACATTGCAGACAAAATAAGATAAACAAAACCGGCTAAAAAACTGAAAAGGCTAAAATATATGCGCTTGAAGATATATTTAAACATTACTTTCCTCCGGATTCAGCTAAAAAATCAATAATAGTTAAACAAGGGTTTGATTATAGAATGTTTTTCTTAGAGAATCATGCAACAAGGTAAATATTCAATCCTCATAATCCGCGCGCGAGCGCAGATTCTCATAAAACTCATAGGGGACGAAGAGAGAGCCTTTGCCCGTTCCCAAAGCGATATCCGGTTTGGTTCCGCCGTGGAAATCCGAGCCGCCGCTTTGAAGCAGACCGAATTCTTCGCAGAAGGAAACCGAAGTCGCGATATCTTTCTCATCGTATTCGCTGTATCTTGTTTCAATGGCATCAAGTCCCGCATTCTTGGCCTCGGGCAGGAATTCTCTCATCTGTTCGGCACTCATGCTCAGCAAGCCATGCGCCATAACGGCCGCCGCGCCGTAGGTCTTGATAAAGCGGATTGCCGCCGCCGCGGTGATTCTCCGCGCCGGAGTGTAGAAGCCTCCGCCGGGCTTAAGCAAAGTTTTGAAAGCCTCGTCAACGCTGGCGACATATCCCTTAGCCATCAGCACCCTGGCGACATGCGCCCGGTTGAATTCGCCGTCTGTCAGCGCGTAGGCTTCCTGCGCGTCAATCTTATAGCCTGCTTTATTGAGGTTTTCAATCATGCTCATATTGCTGTTATGCTTTGCAATCTGGGCGAGCTCAAGAAAATCCTCGATTTCGCTCCAGCATTCCTTGCGGAAAAACAGGCCGACAATATGTATTTCGATATTATTCCACTCTGTTGAGAATTCGCATCCCGGAACAGTGCTTACTTTACTGCCCCTTCCCGCCTGCGTGAATTCTGCAAGGCCTTTGGAAGTGTTGTGATCCGTCAGCGCCAGCGCGGAAATACCGCTCTCTTCGGCGAGCTTTATCAGCTCGGTCGGGGACATCGTGCCGTCCGAAAAAGTCGAGTGGCAGTGCAGGTCGCACCGATTGTTTTTATCTGTAAAACCGTTTTGATTCATTTATTCATCTCCGTGTGAGGTTTTTCTCTAGAATTAAAGCGCTGTCAGCCAGATGATTTTTGAAACTATATTTTAACCACATATTCTGCGAGTGCAAGCGCAATGTCAAAATGTCCAGGGTCGTGCTGCGTGTGTTTTATCTGCCCCTCTGTTGTTCTGCTTGTCCATTCCGGTGCATCCAACAGATCTCCGCTTGTAAAAAACATATAAACATCCAACCCGCGGAAATCACAGACTGCCTGAACAGCAGAACCTTCCATTTCAACTGAAATGCAGCCGTCTGTCTTGTGCTTTTCAAAGTTATTGACGGTTTCCCGGTAGAAAGCGTCTGTAGTCCAGGTTTTGCCCAAAACATATGGGATATGTTTTTCTTCCATAAAAGCTTTTACGATATCAGAATTTTTAATCCCAATATAGTCGGATGCAGGCGCATAATGGTAGGAAGTTCCTTCGTCTCTGTAGGCTTCTGTAGGAACCATGATCTTTCCTCTGGCAATTTCTCTGTCAAGGCATCCTGCTCCGCCGAAATGGATTATTTTTTCAGTGTTCAGTACAGTTGATAATTCTTCAATCGGGGCTATACAGGCAGGCGCCCCTACCCAGGTTCTGAAAAAACCGAATCTCTTTCCGTGATATCTGAGCAGATATACTGAAGTTGCTCCGCATGCCATCGCGTATTCCCCAACTTTCTCACAGTCATAGTAAGCGATTACATACTTTTCTATCTCCTGAGAGAACGTGAAAATGACCGCATCCACTTGAATTGCGCTCTCATTTTTCTTAATATTGGTTATGGCGGGGGATTTATCATCAAACGAATCCGTTACCATTATAAACGCCTCTTTTCTTTGCCTGTATAATTTTCAACAAATCCCGATTTACTTATTCCTTTGTCATCAATACTACTGTCTCCACATGATTTGTAAACGGGAACATGTCCACGGGTGTCATTTCCTTAACCTTATATCCGCCTTTGATTATGTAATTGAGATCGCGGGCGAGGGTTTCGGGATTGCATGAGATATAAACGATTCTTTTCGGGCTGAGTCTCAGTAATGAGTCGATAAATTTCCTGCTGCTGCCCGAGCGCGGCGGGTCCATGAATACGACATCCGCGCTCTCGCCCTCATCAGCCATCGCCTCCATGAAGTCTCCTGCGTCGGCGCAGTAAAAGCCGATATTTTTCATATCGTTGCGCTTTGCGTTTGAAATCGCGTCTTTCACCGCGTCCTTGTTGAGCTCAACTCCGATAACCGAGCCTGCGGTTTTTGCGGCGACCATACCGATGGTTCCGATTCCGCAGTAGGCATCGATTACCTTTGAATTCCCGTCGAGCTCGGCGTATTCCATCGCTTTGTTATAGAGTTTTTCGCATTGAACCGGATTTATCTGATAGAAGGATTTGGGGGAAATCGCGAATTTCAGGCAGCAGAGAGTATCCTCAATATATCCCGCGCCGTGAAGAATTTCCTCCCTCTCGCCGAGTACGAGGTTTGTATCCTTCGGGTTGATATTGAGCACAACCGTCGTGATTTCGGGATGCATTTCAAGCAGTGCGGCGGTGAATTTCTTTTTCATCGGGAAGCGCGAATCGGCTGCGACGAGCACAACCATCACCTCTCCGCTCGAGAACCCGCGTTTTACAAGCACGTGGCGCAGGAAGCCGGTGCTCTAATCCTCATCATAGACCGTCGTCCTGAATTTCGGGAGCATCGAGCGGATGCCGGACGCGGCGATGGACATGGTGTGCGTGCC